>DBFDDV010000045.1:0-1887 GCA_048302525.1 Collinsella sp.
GGTCAAGATGATAACGCGTTTATTGGAGGGGTGGGGCGTAAGTAGGCGAGGGGCGGGAGAGGGGTGGCTTGTGCGATGGGCGCGGCGCGGCCGCGCTTGGCCAACGGTGCCTTGGCACATCCTCGGCAGCTTGCCCTAGAGCTTGTGGTGGCGCTCTTCTTTGCGCTCCTCGGCAGCTTGCCCTAGAGCTTGTGGTGGCGCTCTTCTTTGCGCTCCTCGGCTGCCTGCTCCTCCTGCTTAAAAGCGGGGTCGTCGGGGGTGACCAGCTCGTCCTCGTGCGTGCGCTTGTTGTAATGGTGGCGCAGCACGGGTTCAAACAGGTGCAGGTGCTTGGCGAAGGCAGCCGAGCCAATGGCGAGCACGGTAAAGATGAGCACGCGCATGGGCACCTCGACCTGGTTAATCGCGGCGGCGCCGGCCGAAAGCATGATGCACCAGGCATAGATGAGCAGCACGGCCTGTTTTTGGTTGTAGCCTTCTTGGATCAGGCGGTGGTGGATGTGGCCCTTGTCGGCCTGCCCGATGCTAATGTGGGCGCGCTTGCGGCGCACAATGGCGCTAAACGTGTCGATGATGGGCACGCCGGCAACGATGAGCGGGATGATAAGCGAGGTGAGCGCGGCGGTGCGGCTCACGTTGAGCAGCGAGATGGAGCCCAGCGCAAAGCCCAGAAGCAGCGACCCCGAGTCGCCCAAGAAGATGCTTGCGGGGTTGAAGTTGTAGCGCAAAAAGGCCAGACAGGCGCCAAAGAGCGCAATGGAGAGCGCGGCGGCGTCGATACGGCCCGAGAGAACGGCCATCGAAAACATGGTGAACGACGCGATGCCGCAGATGCCCGTGGCCAAGCCGTCGAGGCCGTCGATGAGGTTAATGATGTTGGTGAATGCCACCAGATAGATCACGGTGATGGGGTAGGCGAGCCATCCGAGCATGATCTCGCCGGGGGCAAACGGGTTGACGATGACGCCGATTTTTAGGCCGCCCATGCAGGCGATAAGCGCGGCGAGGACCTGTCCGGCCAGCTTTTGCTTGGGCGTGAGCTGGAAGACGTCGTCGATAGCGCCGGTCGCAAAGATGACGGTAAAGGAGAGCGCCAGCATGGGATAGCTAATGTGAAGGCGCGGGTGCGGTACCAGGACGGGTGGCCAGCCTAGGTACCAGGTGCCTAGGATTTGCACAATGCAGGCAACGACCAGGCCCAAAAACACCGCCGTTCCGCCCAAACGCGGGATGGGCTTGGTGTTGATGCGGCGCTTAGAAGGATAGTCGACGGCATCGAGCTTAATTGCCAAGCGCTTGACCAGGGGCACCGCGAGGAAGGTCGTGATAAAAGCCGCCGCTGCCACGCATAGGTACGGTATGTAGCTCGGGGATGAAGCCATGAATCTAAAAACCGCCAAGCGTCGAAGGAAAAGGTCAGAAGAACGCCATGCGCAAAGGGCATAGCCGAACCATAATACTCGACCAAGGGGGGTGCATGTAATTGCACGCAGCGATAATCACGCGCTTACCAGATATTGGGATGTTGCCGATGGCTTGTCGGGATGCCGGCGGGGATCCATATGGACTGTATGGTGATTTTCGGCAAAAGAAAACCACCCCCCACGTTACGAAAATGAACCCACCTAAAACAGGTGGGTGCCCTCATCGACTGTTCCAGCGTCCTTAACAACGAAGGATACCTGTACTAGGTACGACTGTGTGGGCTCCCTAAATAAACGCGACGGTTCACCCAGTTGCTCCGCGGGGGGCGGAATACCTACATCATAAAGCGGCACTTTATCGATTCCAGTCTTGACATTACAAAAATCGTGTCGGACGATTACGGCGCCTTAGGGACGGAGCCGTCTACGCGGTCTGGCCCTTTACGTTTGAGCTGCTGAATCG
>DBFDDV010000046.1:0-30939 GCA_048302525.1 Collinsella sp.
CAGTGGGTCATCGTCCCGGCGTTCAGCATCAGGGTAGCGCTGCGACGCGGAAATCGCGCGCTGTTGACGCGCCCCCGCAGTGCCCGCTTCCCCCAAGGACAATTATCAGTGCAGGTAGAAGGCCTGTCGATTTTCGAAAAAGGCGGTCATGATTGGCCCCATCGAGTTAAACGTAGTAGATGGCCCCTTTTCGTGGCGGACCATCAAACGAACGCCGACGCTTGTGCTGTAGCTGCTCCGATCATTCGTAAGTTGCGGTGGAATAGTTCCTAAATTCAGCCATTTGCGGGCTAAGCAGGAACTATTTCACCGCAATTGAATTTCAGGTCAGGCACCCGCAGCAAGAAGACGAATGGCCTCGGCCTCCCTAGTTGCCGCAGGAGACCCCAGGGCTTACCTCCCAAATCTTTCCGCAGGACGGAAGGACCCCGCCGCGCGAAGCGCGCAGCGGGGTCCCGACATGTCCGAGGACGATTTGGGAGGTAAGCCCTGGGGCCTCCGATGGGGCGGTTCCAGCCGAGGCTATTCGTCGCCGAAGCTGATGCCCAGCGCCTTGGCCTCGCGCACAAGATCGCTCTGGGGGTCGACATATTTGAGCTTGCCGGCGACCTCCTCGAGCGGCATGTGGCACATCTTGCCGTCGCGCAAGGCAATCATGTAGCCAAACTCGCCACGCAGGCAGCCGAGCGCTGCCTCGACGCCGCACTGAGTCGCAAAGATGCGGTCCTGGGCGTCGGGCTGGCCGCCGCGCTGCGTGTGACCTGGGATGGCGACGCGGGTCTCGCGACCGGTCTTGGCCTCGATCTCCTTGGCGATGTCGTAGACGATTGACGGGCTCGTGCGCTCGGCGAGCTTCTTCTTGTACTCCTTCTTGGACAGCGCCGCGTCCTCCTTGGAGATAGCGCCCTCGGCGACGGCCACGATGGTAAAGCGGCTGCCGGTTTCCATGCGATGCTCAATGGTCTTGATGACCTGGTCCATGTCGTAGGGAATCTCGGGAATCAAGATGACATCCGCGCCGCCCGCGACGCCGGCGTACAGCGGGATCCAGCCAACCTTGTGGCCCATGATCTCGATAACGAACACGCGGCCGTGACTCGAGGCGGTAGTGTGGATGTCGTCGATGCACTTGGTGGCGACGTCGATGGCGCTCGTAAAGCCAAACGTCAGCTCGGTGCCCCAGGTGTCGTTATCGATGGTCTTGGGCAGCGCGATAACGTTGAGGCCCTCTTCGCGCAGGCGGTTGGCGGTCTTGGTGGAGCCGTTACCGCCCAGCATAAACAGGCAGTCGAGCTGCAGCTTATGATAGGTGTGGACCATCGCCGGCACCTTCTCGACACCATCGGCCTCGGGGGTATCCAGACGCTTGAACGGTGTGCGGCTCGTGCCCAGGATGGTGCCGCCGCGGGTGAGGATGCCGCTAAAATCGGCGGGCGTCATGACGCGGAACCTGCTGTAGATAAGGCCCTGATAGCCGTCCTCAAAGCCATAAATCTCGATAGGCTCTTCGCTATTGGTCATAAGCGTTTTGACAATGCCGCGCATGGTGGCGTTGAGCGCCTGGCAGTCGCCGCCACTAGTAAGAAGACCGATTCTAAGCATGGTGAATCCTTCCGGGCAAGTTATAACATGCGCATAAGTTTACCCCCGCACACTGTTGATACGGGGGTAAAACGTGTTAGCTCAAATGTATGGAAATGTAAGCAACGTCAGGCCAGCGTAAGGACGACGGTGCCAGCTCCTTACAGCGCGAAGGCATCGATGTCGCCCCAGTGGCGGCGCAGCGTGATGGCGGCAGCGGGCTCGGTGTTGTCAAAGACGACCGACCACTGCGTGTTGCTGGTGATGTCTTCCGGATTGGGCTCTTGCGCCGCAGCGCGTAGGGCCTTCCAAGCGACTGCCTCGTTCTGGGCACCGACATGGGCGTCAAGGACATCGGCGATTGCGACGGCGCGCTCTTTACCATGGCCCAGCTCGCCATTCTTTTGGTTGGGCAGCACTTCGTCGCCATAGCAGGCATAGAAGTTCGTAACCTGGCGTACAGGAGTCGCTTTGAAAGCGCGGTCCGGATCGCGCGGATCCCACTCTACTACGCGCGCGTCACCGGCGGCGTCGTTGATAAAGAAGTGGTAATCGCGTCCTGCCATAGCGTGCATGTCGTAGGCGGAAAGCAGGTCGACAGCTTCTTGCGTGGTGGCGGCACGGTCGAGCACCAGGCGGATGGCGAGCGAGGTATTGATGGCGGGGCGTTGCGTGTCCTGGTCACAGGGCTTGGAATCCAGGGTGAGTACGGCAATGGACACGCCGCATTCATTAACACCGTCGAGCTGGGCAAACGGGCCCATCAACGCCGCGGCGCGTCCGGTGATGGAGTCAAGCGGAGTGTTGGCGCCCAGGTTATTGAGGGCGGCAAACCCGATGGAAGCATAGCCGCCGCGTGGGTGATTGCGCACCAGCAGCGCCGAGGTGTCGTCCTTAAAGTCGTAATTGCGACCGGTGCGCACGCGGCCTTCGGCATCTACGGCGACAAAAGCGCTGCAGGCAAACTGGGGCGCCTGGACATGTGCCGGCACACCGGGCAGCACCTGCGCCACCACGGCATCGATGTAGGCCTGGTCGTCGCGCACGCCAGCGGCGATGATGCGATCAAGATCGTAGTCGTAGGCGATGTCGATTGCGTACAGGTCATAGCCATCCGCGTAGCCGGTCAAGCGTTTGAGCGACGCGGCGGACTTGATTTGCTTGTGATAAACGATACCGGTGGCAGCGGCAAGGCCGACGGCGACTCCCGCGACACCGCAGGCGATGGCAATGTTACGTGGCTTCATGACGACTCCTCTCGTCCTGTTAGCGCAATTGTCGCAAAAGGAACGCGGGCATGATGGCTCAAGTTGGTGAGCGGCGCGGAATTAAGCACGGAATGAAGAGTGCGGCGCTGGCGTGGCGGGGTATGCTGGAGGGGACCATCAACCCAGCGAAAGGGGAGAGCATGACGGATCAGGAAACGCCCGAGCGCGCGCACGTGACGGCCGACGATATCGAGGCCGCCAACGACCTTATCGACTTTATCGAGGCATGCCCCAGCATGTTTCATACGGCGGCGACCATTATGGCCGAGCTCGACGAGGCGGGCTTTACCTACCTGCCCGAGAACGCGGCATGGGACATCGAGCCGGGCGGGCGTTATTACACGCAGCGCAACACCTCGAGCGTCGTTGCCTTTAAGGTGGGCGAGGACCTGGCTGCTACGTGGGGCGAGGACGGCGTTGCCGGCGACTATCATTTTCAGCTCACGGCGTCGCACAGCGATTCGCCGACGTTTAAGGTCAAGGCTGTGCCCGAGCTCGACGGCGCAGGCGAGACGCTGCGTCTGAACACCGAGGCCTACGGCGGCATGATCGACTACACCTGGTTCGATCGTCCACTGGCGCTCGCGGGCCGCGTGCTGGTGCGCGAGGGCGACCGTATTGAGAGCCGCCTGCTTGCCACCGAGCGCGAGGTTGCCATTATTCCGAGCCTTGCCATCCATATGAACCGTGGCGTTAACGAGAGCTTTGCTCCCAACCGAGCCGTTGACCTGTGCCCGCTCATCAGCGCCGGTGAACTCAAGCAGGGAGATTTTGACGCTCTGATTGCCGATGAGCTGGACGTTGAGCCCGAGCAAATTTTGGGCCGCGATCTGTTCCTGGTCAATCGTCAGGATGCGCGCATTTGGGGCTGGGCCGACGAGTTTATCTCGACGCCCAAGCTCGACGACCTGGCCTGCGCCTACACCTCGCTGCAGGCATTTTTGGGTGCCGAGAACGCGCGCGACGTTTCGGTCTTCTGCTGCTTCGATAACGAGGAGGTTGGCTCCGAGACCAAGCAAGGAGCCATGTCGACGTTCTTGGCCGACGCGCTGCGCCGCATTAACGGATCACTGGGCTTTGACGACGAGTCGTACCATCGCGCCCTTGCCGCCTCGATGCTCGTGAGCTGCGACAACGCGCATGCCGTGCACCCCAACCACGCCGAGAAGTGCGATGTTCGCAACCAGGTCGTACTCAACGGCGGTATTGTCATCAAGGAAGCCGCCAACCAGCACTACTGCACCGATGCCTTTAGCCGCGCGGTGTTCCAAGCCATCTGCGATGACGCCGACGTGCCCACGCAGGCCTTCGCCAACAAGAGCGATATGGCGGGCGGTTCGACCCTGGGCAACCTGTCGAACATGCAGGCGAGCATGCATGCCGTTGACGTGGGCCTGCCGCAGCTTGCCATGCACTCGAGCTACGAGACCGGCGGCGTGCGCGACGTGATGTACGCCATCCGCGCTCTCACCGCCTTCTACGAGCGCAACCTAACCATCAACGGCGCCGAAAGTGTGGAACTCTAAAACCTGCCAAAAAGGGACAGGTTTACTTTGGCAGGTTTTATCTGGGCAAATGCCAGTGGCATTGCAAGCCGATAGGACCCTAAAACGCCGCAGGTTGAACAAAAGTCAGCGAGAGCCCGTCGTTTGAGCCAAGGTGCCGTGAAATGAAAAGGCGCTGACCTTCTGGTCGCGCCTTTGAAATTGAACGGCAGATTGGCCAAACGGCGGGCTCGCAGCGTCGGCTCATTACGCCGTTTGTAAAACGGCGTAATTCTTAGTGTTCAATCCAACAGCGCAGGGTCTCGCCGGCTTGCAGGTGACGCAGATTCTCCGCGGCAATGTCGACCACATTGTTGAGCGTGGCTGCCAGGTGGAACCAGCCGGAGACGTGTGGCGTGATGAGCATATTAGGCGCATCCCACAGTGGGCTTGTCTCAGGCAACGGTTCGGGGTCGGTGACGTCGACCGCGGCGCCGGCGAGATGTCCCGACTCCAAGGCGGCAACCAAGTCGTCGGCGACCCCCAGGTCGCCGCGGCCGCCGTTGGCAAAGAAGGCGCCCGGTTTCATCGCGGCGAAGAACTCGGCGTTCGCCAGGCCGCGGGTCTCGGGTGTGCTCGGCATAAAAGATGCGACGACGTCTGCCTCCGCCAAGCGCTCAGACAGGGCATCCATGCCGTCCATGTCCTCAAACACAATGGGGTAGACGAGCGGATGGCGCTTGATGCCGCGGACGTGCGCACCCATGCCACGGCAGAGCGTGGCAAAGTGGCCGCCGATATCGCCCGCGCCCAGCACCAGCACGTTGGCGTTTTTGAGCGAGGTAACCGGCCCCAAATCCTTCCAGCGATGCTCACGCTGCAGATCGTGATAGCCGGGCAGACGCTTCATCATAGACAGCACCATGGCAAACATGTGCTCGCTCACAGCCTGGCCGTAGGCGCCCACCGAGCAGGAAAGCTTAGCGTCGGCTGGCACGGTGCCGGCGGCAAGGTAGTCGTCATAGCCGGCGGTCTGCAATTGCAACAGCTGGAGATGCTCGCATGCCGTGAGCATGCCAGGGTCGATGTTGCCCAGGATCACGTCGGCATCGGCGACCTGCTCGCGCGTGGCGGCGTCGGGGCTCGTGTAGATAAAGTCCTCGCCCGGAGCGCTCGACTCAAGAATTGCGCGATGGCGGTCGTTGACGGGCAACAAAACCAGGATGTTCACAAGCAGTCCTCTCCGCTCGACCTGCCAAAAAGGGACAGGTTTATTTTGGCAGGTTTTATCAGGCAAAACGTTCAAATAAAAACGCCGGATGCAAGACGAGCGTACCCGTCAGCATCCGGCGCATCCGCAGCTACCAGCTGAGCAGCTCGTAACCGTCCTCGGTCACCACGAGCTGTACCTCGCACTGGGCCGAATCGCTGCCGTCCTTGGTGCGCACGCACCAGCCATCGCCCTTGCTGATCTTGATGTCGGGCGCTCCGGCGTTGACCATGGGCTCGATGGTAAAGACCATACCCGGGGCCATGATGGTGTCCACATCGGGTGCCTCGGTGGTAAAGCCCACAAACGGGTCCTCGTGGAACTCCTTACCGATGCCGTGTCCGCCGTACTCGCGCACCACGCTAAAGCCGGCGTCCTCGACCGTCTTTTGCACGGCCTCGGCCATAACGGACAGCGGCAGCCATGGCTTGACGGCTGCCAAGCCCGCCTCCACGCTGGCGCGGGTGACGTCGACCAGGCGCTGGCGCTCGGCAGAGACCTCGCCGATGCAGAACATGCGGCTCGAATCACTAAAGTAACCGTCCAGGATCGTGGAACAGTCCACGTTGATGATGTCGCCCTCGTGCAGCACGTCCGTATCGCAGGGGATACCGTGGCAGACGACGTCGTTGATCGAGGTGCACACGCTTTTGGGGTAGCCCTCGTAGTTGAGGTCTGCCGGTGTGCCGCCGTGCTCGACGGTGTAGTCATAGATCATCTGGTCGATCTGGTTGGTGGTCATGCCTGCGGCGATATGCTCGCCCACATAATCGAGCACGCCCACGTTGATGGCTGCCGAGCGCTTGATGCCCTCGATATCGGCGGGCGTCTTGTAGAGCGTGCGGGGCAGGACCTCCCAGCCCTCTTCCCACAGGCGCTCAAGGCGCTCATCAAAGGCGCTATGGCATTTCTTATATTTTTTGCCGCTGCCGCACCAGCAGGCGTCGTTGCGGCCGGGCACGGGTCCGTTGTCATACATGGCTAACTTCCTTTCATCCGCAGCTAGTATAGCCCACCCACGCGTCCATAAAAGTTGCGGTGATATAGTTCCGATTTAAGTGGTTTAACAGCACAAATAGGAACTATATCACCGCAACTGATGGGGCGGGATAGCGGGCACTAGCTGCTGCGTGGTTTTGCTAGTAGCTCACCTGGCAGGGGATGCCGAGGGCTTGGACGCGCGCGGCGATGGCGTCGAGGGCCTCGGGCGCTGCTTTGGCAAGGCCGGCGACCGGCGTCTCGCGTGCCACCGTGTAGATGGTCGTCTCCTGCGGACGAATGCGCTCGAGCGCCGCGAGCCAGGGGGCAACGTACTCCTCGCCGGTGTTATCGAGAGACTTGCTCCGGTACTCACCGCTCAAAAACATCGTCTGGATAATGACGTGACCGTCAAAGCTTGCGAACGTCTCGATCTGGTGCTCGACGTCGTAGGGGCCAACAGGCTGGTCAAGCAGCTGGATAAACGCCGGGTCGACGGTATCGAGCTTAAGAATGTTGTCGTCGACCATCATGAGCGCGTCGTGCACCTCGGGACGGTCGGCGCGCGTGCCGTTGGAAAGCACGGCAATCTTGGTGTTTGGGGCAAGCTGGTCGCGCAGCGCGACGGCGCCGGCAATGGCCTGCGGAAACTCCGGTGCGGCGGTGGGCTCGCCGTTGCCTGCGAAGGTGATCACATCGGGGAGCTCGCCCTCGGCTGCCATCTCGCGCAGCTTTGCCTCGAGTGCGTCGAGTACCACGGCAGCTGTGTTGTACGGCTCATGGCAGGGGCGCTCGGCGTTGAGGCCGTTTTCGCAGTAAATGCAGTCGAACGTGCAGATTTTGCCGCTGGCCGGCATCATGTTGACGCCGAGCGAGAGACCAAGGCGACGGCTGCGAACGGGTCCAAAGATGGGGCTGGCATTCAAAAATGTAGACATAGGCATATGCTCCTCAAGACTATTGCGCCTAAGCATAGCATCGGCTCCAAAGCGAGGTGCGGGCTCTTGCTTTACAAGTTTCGTTTTTTCACGTCGCTCATGATGCCGTGCCATGAAAAGCCTCGGGTCGGGTACAGTTAATCTGTTAACAAGTCGTAAGGCAATGCGGGACCATTCAGCCGTACTGACGTGCAATTGGATGGGCATTGATGATGGGGGCACAACATGGATTTTACGGTCGAGAATGCGGGCACCACGATTGCCTGTCGCGAATATGCCGGCCCGGATGTGTCGCCTGATACTCCTGCCTTGGTGTGCGTGCACGGCGCTTGTGTCGACGGCACATTTTTCGACGGTATCGCTTGTGAACTCAGTCGCAACTACCGCGTAATTGCCTACGACCGCCGCGGCTGCGGTGGCAGCAGCGATGCGGCAGACGACAGCTATGATCTTGCCGCTCAGGCCGCCGACCTGCAGGCCGTGATCGAACACGTTGGCGCTCCGACAAATGTGCTTGCGCATAGCGCCGGTACGTTGGTGGCGCTGGAGCTTCTTCGCACCGAACCCCATCTCGTCGCCCGTGCGATTCTGCACGAGCCGGCTGTGTCGGCCGAAGGCGTCGGCATGGGCGCAGCTCCGGTTTTGCTCGATATGATTGCGGCTGGAAAGGTTTCAAGGGCGCTCCGGCTTTTCTTGGGAGCCCTCGGCGACTTGGACCCCGAGGCTCCTGGGACGACCGAAGCGGAAGCCAAACATGCCCTGCGCAATGGTCGTTGCTTCATGGCCAATGAATACGGGATTACTATGACCTGCGTTCCCGATTGGGATAGCGTTCGCGCGTCGAAAACGGTGGCCGCCGTGCTTTTGGGCGAACTCTCGATTGGTACGCCCCGCGAGACGGGCACGAGGGTGGCGGCTGAGTTTTTGGACTGTCCACTCGTAATGATTCCCGGCGCGCACAACGGCCTGCGCGATCGCCCGGCAGCGGCTGCCCCGGCCGTCCGTGGCATCCTTGGGTTCTAACAGCTGCAAACAACAAAACAGGCTTCCCTCGCAAACGTTTCGGCCGTGTTAACAAATGTGCTCAAGACCTCACGTCTGCGGCTTCAATCGTGCCGTCTGCCAACTCATAAAAATGTAACAGCATTCACGTGCTTACCTGCATCGGCAAGGTGTTAACCTTGTAACATTTGGAACCCATCGCTACCATGCGAAACTATCGAAAGGGCCCCATATGCTCAATAATCACGAGGCCAATCTAACCGACGAGGAGGCTGCCGCCGAGGTCGCCCGTGTCGCGAAGACCTACCCCGTGGTACGTTTGCTGTCGGCCGATCAGATTAAGAGCGAGCCTAACTGCCTGCTCGCCGGCGATCGCTGCCCTTGTCTGCGTCAGTCGAGTCTTGAGGCTTTGGCAGATTCGGGTGAGGTGTCGGAGCAACTGCTCAACGATGGTGTTGAGTACCGCGCCCGTCTGCGTCCTCTGAAGGTCGAGGGCGAGCCTCACGTCTTGCTGATGGTGCGTCCGATTGATGAGCAAGAGGCCGCAGAAGAGGACCTTGTCTACACCGACGTGCTGACGAGTGTGCGCAATCGCCGATATTACGAGGAAAAGCTCCGTAGCGCCCGCATGAAGGCTGGCGTTGCGGTGATCGACCTTGATGATTTTAGGGTCTTCAACGATACGTGTGGTCGTCATGCCGGCGACCTTGCGCTCGGTGCTGTGGCGACGGCCATACGCAGCGGAATTCGTTCGACTGACGAGCTCGTACGCTATGGCTGCGACAAGTTTGTGGTCGTCATGCCCAATATTCCCTCCGATGACTTCACCCGTCGCCTGCATCAGGTGTCCGATGCCGTTCATGCCACGATTGTTCCGGGCCATGAGTACGTGAGCTTGACGGCATGTGTTGGTGGCGTTCGCATTCATGGCGAGACGGTCGATGAAGGAGTTGGCCGCGCTGTCCAGTTATTGAGCCGCGCTAAGGCAAAAGCCGGTACGGTCGTGACCGATGCCGATTCCATCGAAGCCTTCCAAAGCGAAAAGCCTTTGGTGCTTATTGTCGATGACTCCGAGATGAACCGAGCCATTCTCAACGAGATGCTCAAGGACGAGTATTGCATCCTCGAGGCCGACCACGGTCGTGCGGCGCTCGACATGGTCGACCGCTATGGCGATGAGTTGTCGCTCGTGCTGCTGGATATTGTCATGCCGGGCATAAGCGGCTTTGAGGTGCTGGCCGATCTGTCGCGCCGATCGGGTATCGACAATCTGCCTTTCATCATGATTTCGAGCGAAGATTCCGATGATATGGTTCTGCGCGCGTACGAGCTGGGCGCCTCGGACTATATCAACCGCCCGTTTGACTCCCGTGTCGTGCGCCGGCGTGTAAGCAACACCATCCGCCTATACGCCAAACAGCGCCGCCTGACGAGTTTGCTGTCCCAGCAGTACAACGAGCGCGTCAAGAACAGTCGCATGCTCATCGACATCATGGCCGGCGTTATGGAGCTTCGCAATGGCGAGAGCGGCAGGCACGTTACGAACATCGAGAAGCTGACCGAGCTGCTGCTTGGCTGTCTGGTCCAGCGTAGCGGCACGATCTCCCTCGACAACGAGGAACGCTCCACGATTGCCCTGGCTTCGGCGCTGCACGATATCGGCAAGATGTCGATTGACGATGCAATTCTCAACAAACCCGGGCGCCTTACGCCCGAGGAGTTCGAGATTATGAAGACGCATACCACGATGGGCGCCGACATGTTGCTTGAGCTGGGCCGCCATCACGTCGGCAACGCGCTTATGGAATATGCGTACCAGATTGCGCGTTGGCATCACGAGCGCTGGGACGGCAAGGGCTATCCCGATGGCCTTAAGGGCGACGAGATTCCCATTGCCGCGCAGGTGGTCTCGGTGGCCGACGTGTATGATGCTCTGACGAGCGTGCGTGTGTACAAGGACGCTATTCCGCACAAGGAGGCGATCCAGATGATCCTGGACGGTAAGTGCGGCACCTTTAACCCGCTGTTGCTCGACTGTCTGCTCGAGGTGCAAGACCGTATTGCCGAGACGTTGGCACGCCCCGCCGACGTTGTCGCGTTTCCCACGATTTAGTTTGACCTAAGGAGTTTTAATCCATGATTTCCATGCGTGAGGCGTATGAGAAGATCGGCGCTAATTATGATGACGCGTGCGCTCGGCTGATGGGCGAGGAAATGCTTGCCCGCTTTGCCCTCAAGTTTTTGGATGACGAGAGCATGGACAAGCTGGAGGCCGCCATGGCGGCAGGAGACGCCGAAGGTGCGTTTATGGCAGCGCACACACTCAAGGGCGTGAGCCAGAACCTGGGATTCGATAATCTGTACGAGCCGGCGGTCGTGGTGACCGAAGCACTGCGCGGCGCCGATGCCGTTGACGGCGCTCGCGAGGGAATGCATGCGTTGCAGCAGCAATATGCGGCAACGATGTCGGCTCTGCGCGAGGCGGCTGAATAAGAGCTTGCGAGCCTTGGGCTGCTTGCCGGCCACATATAGGTGAAAGGGCGCCCCGCCGGACCATGTGGCCGGCGAGGCGCCCTTATCTGTTTTGTGGTTCGCGTGCTAGCGGGCCTGCTTGACCTTGGCTGCCGCCTCGACAAACGACTTCCAGAGGTTAAAGTCGGTTTCGAGCGTCTGCCAGGTGTACTCGGGATGCCATTGCACGCCCAGGCAGAAGGGTTGGCCTTCGACTTCGATGCACTCGGGCACGCCATCGGTTGCCTTGGCGACCAAGCGCGTGCTTTTACCCAGACGGTCGACGCAGCAGTGGTGTGCGGAGTTGGTCTGGATTAGCCTGTGCCCGCCAACCGCGCGTTCCAGCAGCGAGCCCGGCACGACCTCGACGGGGTGCACGGGATCGTTGAGCACGTGGGTGTGACGCCACTGCGTGCGACCCTCGCGCGCACCCAGGCTCGGCACGTCCATGCACAGGGTGCCGCCGGTGGCGACGTTGAGCAGCTGCGTGCCGCGGCAGGTGGTAAAGAGTGGCTTTTTGGCGCGGAGCACCTCGTTAACCAGCTTAAACTCAAAACGGTCGCGAATCTCGCAGCACAGTGTGGGGTCGTAGGGGCGCTCGTCGCCCCAGCGCTTGGGGTTGACGTCCGGGCCGCCGGGAATAGCGATGCCGTCGGCGATATCGACGTAATGACGGATAACCTCAATGTCCTCGGTGATGGACATCTGCAGCGGCAGGCCGCCGGCGGCAAGAATGGCGTCGACAAAGACACTTGCGATTTCCTCGTTGGGGGAGAGTGTCTCGCTTAAAAACGGCTTTGCCTCTTCCCAGCGCGGTGCGACGAGGATGAGTGGGCGGTCGGCGGGGGCGACGTCGACGTGCGGGGTGTAGGACGATGAGGTGCGGGTTCCGATCATAGGTGTTGCTTTCGAATCTGAAGGTGACAGGGCGCATGAGAGACGTGGGACAACGCTTCCGATGGATTTGTCCCACGGGGTGGCTGGCTAGTGACCCTTGATGGAGTTGAGGAAGTCCTGGGCGCGCTTGGTCTGGGGGTGGTCGAAGAACTCGTCGGGCGTGCCGGTTTCCACGATCTGGCCGTCGGCCATGAACACGACGCGGTCGGCCACGCGGCGGGCGAAGTTCATCTCGTGCGTGATGACGATCATCGTCATGCCCTTCTGGGCCAGACGGACCATGACCTCGAGCACCTCGTTGATCATCTCGGGATCAAGGGCGCTTGTGGGCTCGTCAAAGAGCATGGCCTTGGGCTGCATGGCGAGTGAACGGGCGATGGCCACGCGCTGCTGCTGGCCGCCCGAGAGCTGTGCGGGCACCTTATCGGCCTGCTCGGCAACGCCCACGCGGCTCAGCAGGTCCATGGCGCGCCCACGAGCCTCCTCCTTGGACACGCCCAGTACATCGACCGGCCCCAGCATGACGTTCTGCAGTACGGTCATATGCGCAAACAGGTTGAACTGCTGAAACACCATGCCCAGCTCGGCACGCATGCGGGCAAGATCCTTGCCCTCCTGCGGCAGGGGCTCGCCCTCGATGAGGATCTCGCCCGAGTCGATGGTCTCCAAGCGGTTGATGGTGCGGCACATGGTCGATTTGCCTGAGCCCGAGGGTCCGATCACAACGACGACCTCGCCGCGGTCAACCGAGAGATTGATGTCGTTGAGGACGTGTAGATCGCCATAGTGCTTATCGACGTGCCTGAGCTCGATCAGCGGCTGATTGCCGGTGGAAGAGGTGCTCTGTGCCATGGTGCTCGGCTCCTTATGACTAGAAATGGTAAAGCGTTAGCGGATGATGGTCGCGCCGGTCTTGTGCGAAACATAGACAGCGGCCTTGTTGATCGCGACGTTGATGAGGATGTAGATGACTGCGATCACCAGGTAGACCGACACGAGGGCATCGTAGTTGGTAATGAGCACGCGGGCATTTTGCATGAGGTCGGGGTAGCTCACCACATAGGCGACGGTGGTGTCTTTGACTACGACCACGAGCTGCGAAATCAACGACGGAATGATAAACCGAATCGCCTGCGGCAACACGATTTTAAAGGTGATTTTAGCCTTGGAAAGACCGAGTGCCTGGGCGGCCTCGACCTGGCCGCGCGGCACGGCGTTGACGCCGGCGCGGAAAATCTCGGCCAGCACGCCGGCCGCAGCGAGCGCGACAGGCAGTGTGAGCATCCAAAACGACGGCAGCGAGATCTTGTACTGGGGCAGCACCAAAAAGAAGAAGTAGATAAACAGCAGGCTCGGCACGCCGCGGAAGAAGTCGGTAAGCACGCGGCAGACCAGCTGCAGCGGCTTAATGTCGCTGGTGCGGCCGAGCATAAGGGCTAAGCCCAGCACCAGCGCGATGGCGCCAGCGGTGAGTGCGACCTTAACAGTGCCCTCAAAGCCGGCAAGCAAGAACTTCCAGGTGGTGAGGTGCGTAAAGAAATACCAATAGTGGACCGAAAGCTGGCCGGTCACATAAAAGCGCTGCAGTACCAGGACGACGAGTGCGGCGACGGCAACAAGCGAGATGGCGGTGCCGATGCGAATCTTGGCGCGCATCTTGGGGCCGGGAGCCTCGTAGAGCGCGTCGCGCATGGTGAGCGCGGAGGTGGAGTGCTTGCTCATCGGAGGATTCTCACCTTCTTATCGATGTAGTTGCCAATGTGGCTCACCACAAAGGCCGTGCCCAGGTAGCCGAGTGCCGAGATAAAGAACGCGGCGACGCCGCCGAGCGAGCGGGTATTGATGTAGCTCACCACGCCGGTGAGCTCTTGCGGTTTAAGCGGCACCTGACTGCCGAGCGCGGTGGTGAGCATGACGGCGATAAAGAGGTTCGTCATGGGCAATACGCTTGAGCGCAGCGCCTGCGGAATCACGATCTTGGCGAGGATACGGCTGAAGCTCATGCCGAGCGAGCGGGCGGCTTCGACCTGGCCGACGCCGACGGTGTTGATGCCGCTCATAAAGTTCTCGGAGCCAAAGGCCGAGCCCAAAAGGACCGTAGCGACGATAACGCAGGTGCGATAGGGCAGGACGACCTTGAGCGGCGGCAGCGCGTAGACGACGATGATGAGCAGCGCGATGCCGGGGATGTTACGGAAGACCTGGACATACAGGTCGCCAAAGACGCGCAGCGGCTTGAGCGGCGACACACGCATCACGGTGACGGCGACGGCCAGCACCATGGCGATGGCAAACGACTCAAGCGTCATG
Source organism: Collinsella sp. (assembly GCA_048302525.1). Classification (GTDB taxonomy): domain Bacteria; phylum Actinomycetota; class Coriobacteriia; order Coriobacteriales; family Coriobacteriaceae; genus Collinsella. Next base: position 14,240 of record DBFDDV010000046.1, read on the forward strand.
CCCCAGGTTGCTAGCAGCGCGTCGATATAGTTCTGGCCATAGAGCGACCAGAGTTCGGAGAGACTCATGCGGACCTCCCGCCGATAAGGAAAGGGGCTCCCGTGTGTACGGAAGCCCCGACAACTCAGATTGGAAACAGTTTATCGCAATAAAGTGCATCGTGCGTTTCCATATGGTTTCGTTGCGGCCGTTACCAGGCTCGCTGCCTAGGCGCCGATCTCGGGCAGCTCGGGAACATTGGTGTCGCCCGTACGGTCGCCGATGCAGATCTGCCACAGCTCGGTCCAGGTGCCGTCGTCCTCGATCTTCTTAAGGAAGTCGTTGACAAAGGCGACGCCGTCGGAATCGAGCGGCAGACCGATGCCATAGGGCTCCTTGCTGCCGAAGGGCTTGCCGGCGATCTTGTACTTACCGGGCTCGCGGACCAGGGCGCTCTGCTGCATGTTGTTATCGATGACGTAGGCGTCAACGCGGCCCTGCTGGAGTGCCTGGCGGGCCTCCTCGTCGGTCTTGAACTCCTGCTGGCTGGCCTTGGGGGCGAACTCCTCCAGGATGGCGGGGCCGTTGGAGCCGGACTGGACGGCGACGTTCTTGTCGGCCAGGTCGTCGACGCTCTTGATGTCGTCGTTATCGGCGAGCACCAGGATGGCCTGCTGCGTGTAGTAATAGGGACCGGCAAAGGAGACAAGCTTCTTGCGCTCGTCAGTGATGGTGTAGGTGGCAAAGACGGCGTCGACCTGGCCGTTCTGCAAGACGGACTCGCGCGTGTCCGAGGTCACCTGGGTGATCTCGACCTTGTTCTCGCCCAGAATGTAGTTGGACAGGAGCTGTGCGATGCCGGCATCGAAGCCGCGGGTCTGACCGTCCTTCTCGTTGAGGAGGGAGAAGAGCGTGGAGGTCTGAACGCCACCGATCTTAAAGACGCCGGCGTCCTTGACGGCCGTCGCCCAGGTGCTGGCGGCGATGGCGTCGTCATCGGCCTTGGGGCCGTTGTCGACGAGCTTGTCGAATGCCTTGGCGTCGAGCGTGGTGGAAGCCTCGGTATCTTCGGAGCTCTTGGAAGAACCGGCGGCGGAACCCTTGTCGGCCTCGGCACTGGTGTCGGAGCAGCCGGCAAGACCAAGGCCGGCGACGGTTGCGAAGGTGGCGGCGACAAAGCCGCGGCGGTCGAGAACGACCTGCTGGGAGAGGTTCTTGCTCATGGGAGAACACCTTTCTCAATAAAATCCCTAGCGGTTGAGTAGAGTTATACCCTATCGCGCTCAAATGGGTCAACACGAAATAACTCAGAAACATACTTACCTTATGGGTAATTCTACCTACCAAAAAGGGACAGGCACCTTTGTGGTGGTTCTTGCAGATGTGACGGCCTGCCTCGCTGCTTTGTCTCAATCTGTAACATCTGCAGCCATTTTTGCCGAGTAACTGTTACGGATCGAGATTTTCTCCTTAGGGGGATTCGAATGTCTCGATCTGTAACAGTTAGACGGTCAAAAGGTCTCTATCTGTTACAGATTGAGACAAAGGTCAGGGACTAAGACGTCTTGTCTCGATCTGTAACAGTTAGACGGGAATTCGGGCTCTAGATGTTACAGATTGAGATAATCGCGTCGCGAAAACAAAAACCTCCGCAGGGGGGGTGCTTTCCTTGCGGAGGTTTTCTTACTCGTTGAGTAGTCTTGCGGCTTCGGCGGCCATGTTCTCGACCGTCATGCCGTTCTGCGCGAGCAGTTCGTTGGGGTCGTAGCGGTCGGGGAAGCCCTTGGCGATGCCGAAGGTGCGCGTGCGCACGGGCGTGCAGGCCAGGTAGCACGCCACGCGCTCGCCCCAGCCGCCGTCCAAGATGCCGTCCTCGAGGGTGACGACAACGCGATGCTCGGCGACAAGGCTGTCGAGGAACTTGCGGTCGAGCTCGGCTGCAAAGCGAGGGTTGACGAGCGTGGCCTCGATACCGTACTCGGCGGCCAAGCGGTTTGCCACGCGCTCACCCAGCTCAAAGAAATCGCCAAGCGCGAGCACGGCAACGTCGCGGCCCTGACGCACCACGTTGTAGCGAACGGCGCTGTAGTCGGTGTCTTCGGCGGGCGCAAGGTCGGGGCGGCTTACCAGGCCGATGCCCGGTACGCGGATTGCCACGGGATGCTCGCGGTGGTCGAGCGACCAGCTCAGCATGGACAGATATTCCTCCATGCAGGCCGGCGCCAAGTAGTGCATGTTGGGAAGACCGCCCAGCATGGAAATATCAAAGAACGAAAGGTGCGTCTCGGACGTGGTGCCAAAGATTGACGCACCAAACACCAAAATGGTTGCGGGGGCGTCGTTGAGGCACAGGTCGTGCCACAGCTCGTCGTAGGCGCGCTGCAAAAACGTGCCGTACACACCAAAGACTGGCTTGGCGCCCGAGCGCGCAAGCGCGGTGGCAAAGGTCACGGCGTGCTCCTCGGCAATGCCCACATCGACGAACTGTTTGCCGGCGGCGGCGCGAAGCTCGGGTGTAAAGCCCATGATGTAGGGTGTGGCGGCCGTGATGCCCACGACCTGCGGATCGCGCTCGATGGCGGCGCTGAGCGCCTCGCCCGTAATGTCGGCGTAGGTGCGCGGCGCAGGCTCGCTCGGATGGCCCGGGCAGAGCTTGCGCCCGGTCGCCATGTCAAACGGACCCACGTGGTGCCAGCGCTCGGGGTCGTTTTGGGCTGGCTCAAAGCCCTTGCCCTTGGCGGTGGAGACGTGCAGCACGATGGGATGATCGATATTGCGCAGTTCCTGCAGCGCGTCGACTAGGGCCAACACGTCGTTGCCGGCGTCCAAATAACGGTAGTCGAGTCCCATCGCGCGGAAAACGTTGCGCTCACAGGTGCCGTTGCTGGCGCGCAGCTCGGCCAGATTGCGATAGAGGCCACCGTGGTTCTCGGCGATGGACTGGTCGTTATCGTTGACGATGATGATCAGGTTGCTGTCGAGTTCGGCGGCATTGTTGAAGCCCTCAAACGCCAAGCCGCCCGAAAGCGAGCCGTCGCCAATGATGGTGATGACGTTGTACGCATCGCCCGCCAGGTCACGAGCGTGCGCCAGGCCGCAGCCCAGGCTCACCGACGTGGAGGTGTGGCCCATGGCGAACAGGTCGTGCTCGGACTCGTCGGGATTGGCAAAGCCAGAAGCCTCGCCAAAACGTTCCGGATCGATATAGGTATACGCGCGCCCGGTCAGCGCCTTGTGGGCGTAGGTCTGGTGCGAAACGTCAAAGAGAATCTTGTCGATAGGGGAGTTAAACACGCGATGGAGCGCGACCGTAAGCTCAACGACGCCCAGGTTGGGGGCAACGTGCCCGCCGACGGCGGCGGAGCTTTCGAGGATGGCGTGGCGAATCTCGTCGCAGAGCTGCGGGAGCTCGGCACGATTAAGAGCCTTGACGTCCTCGGGCGTTGTCGTTTGCGTAAGCAGCATCGTTGTGGGTTACTCCATGCGAATCGAGTGCCGGCGCTCCCTCGGCCGACACAATTGCACAAGACAGTCTCGCACATTTTGGCGTTTGATATGTGACGGCGGCGCGGTAATTCGCCAACTGGTGGGGCAAAACGTTTTGTCCGATGCCATACTGATAGATTCGATGATGATTTTTTCAATACGTGCAGGCCGTGGCTTGCCGCCGTGAGCCGCTGGAAGGAGGCAGCATGTCCGATGCCGTTCGTGCCGAGAAAATCGCGCACGAGGTCGACGATGCCGCCCGCCAGCTCGCCCAGGCGGGCCGCTTGGACCTGACGCGCGAGTTTATCCAGCATGGCGACGTGACGGTCTATGCACATGTGACTTCGGTAGCGCGGACGAGCCTGTCCTTTGCCGAGCGCCTGGGCCGCGTCGGTGTTTCGATCGACCGTGCCTCGCTGCTGCGCGGAGCCTTGTTACACGATTACTTTCTCTACGATTGGCACGATCCCGACCCAAGCCATCGGCTGCATGGCTTTCGCCACCCGTTTTTTGCCCTAGCGCGCGCGGAGGAAGATTTTGAGCTGACGTCGCGCGAACGGAATATTATCGTGCGGCATATGTTTCCGCTGGTGCCGGTGCCGCCGACGTGTCGTGAGGCTTGGATTGTGTGCCTGGCGGATAAATGGTGTGCTCTGCGCGAGACGGTCGCCGGCCGCCTGCCGCGCAAAGACGACGCGAACGATTTGAGCGAGGGCTCGAGCGACGGCTCGAGCAAAGATTCGAGTGAAAAGAGGAGAGGGTAGACGGTGGGGACCGCAATCGACATGGCATTTGACGGCGCGACGCTTGCCGCCTGTCCGCTTTCGGCACTGGTGCTCTCGTTCGCCTTCTACGGGTTTTGCGGCTGGGCATGGGAATCGACGGTCTGCGCCATGCTCAACCACGGACGCTTTGCCAACAGCGGCTTTTTGCTGGGACCGTGTTGCCCCATCTATGGCGCGGGCGGCATTGCCTGCTGGCTGCTGTTGCGCGGAATTCCTGACGCGTCGAGCCAGTTTGTCGCTGCAGCGCTCGTATGCAGCGTGATTGAGTACAGCGTAGGCGTGCTGTTGGAAAAAACAACGGGCGCTCGCTTTTGGGATTACTCGCACCTGCCGTTTAACTTGCACGGACGCATCTGCCTGTACTGGGCATGCGCGTTTGGCTTGGGTGCGTTGTGCATTTGCCGTTTAGTGGAGCCGGCATTGCTGGGGCTGCTTGGTCATCTGCCGGTGCTGATTGTGCGGCTGTCCGCCTTTATCGTCGCGGTCGCGATGATGGTCGACGCGTTGTGCTCGCTGGCGAGCTGGCGGCGTCTGTCCGATCAGCTGGAGCGCGTCCGGGCCGACCTTGCCGACCGCATCAATGAGTCGCTTGCCGATGCCTCGGACTCAATGCTCGAGCGCATTCCCGATTCTACGATTGACTCGGTGGCACAGACGCACATCCGTAGCCGTGCCGTTAACGCGTGGCTGGCCGAGCTGGGTGACGCCGCGCTCGATGCCCTGCGCGAGAAGGCTTCGATGCCGACGTTTATCGCGGATGGTGCTCGCGGCCTGGCGCTTGCCGCCCGCCGCGTGGCCGATGCCGCGCCGAACATGCCGCGTCCGTCGCTCAGTCGTCGCCTTGCCGGCAAGCGCATGAGCCGTCCGGTGCCAAGCGTGTCGCTCAGCCGCCGCGACCTACGCTTCTTTAACGCCTTCCCGCGTCTGCGTATCAACCGCTACGAAGGCGTCATTCGAGCAACTAATCTCCGCGACCGAGCCCGCGAGCTGTTCCGCCACTAGCCGGGACGGGCGCGCTCACGGCTTCCTTGCTCGCGTATTTCCCGTTCGTTTCGCGTCCGTTGCCGCGCCGTTTCCAAGATTGCGGCGCCGTTTCCATTCGACAACGCCGCGTTTAACAACGCCGTATCTGGTCTACACCAGTTGCCCCTCGGCCGCATTATGGGCGCCGACAACGTTCATGCGACCAAGGGAGAGCGAATGTACGATACGGGATCGACAACGTTCATGCTCATCTGCACCATGCTCGTGTTTTTAATGACACCGGGTCTGGCGTTTTTCTATGGCGGCCTGTCTAGGCGCAAAAATGTCATCAACACCATGCTCATGTGCTTTGGCGCCATTGGTCTGGTTGGTGTGCTGTGGATTGTTGCCGGCTGGTCTCTGGCCTATGGCGGCGACGGTTCGAGTCCGTTTATTGGAGGCCTTGACCAGCTGCTGTGCCTGCCGGTGCTCAACCAGGTGCTGCAGGCGGCCGAGGGCAATGCTGCGGACGGTGTCGTCTACCCTCAGATCATCAACATCGCCTTCCAGATGGCATTTGCCATGATCACGGCTGCTATCGTCACGGGCAGCCTGGCCGGCCGCGTTAAGTTCGGTGCCACGACGGCCTTCCTGGGCATTTGGCTGCTCGTGGTCTATGCGCCGCTTGCTCACATGGTTTGGGGCGGCGAGGGCTCCTTTATCGGCGATATCATCGGCGCGCTCGACTTTGCCGGCGGCGACGTGGTGCACATCTCGTCTGGTCTTACGGGCCTGATTCTCTGCTTAATGCTCGGCCGTCGTCGCGGCTTTGGCATGGTGAGCTACCGTCCGCATAACGTGCCGTTTGTGGCGCTGGGAGCCGGCCTGCTTTGGTTTGGCTGGTTTGGCTTTAACGTCGGCAGCGAGTTCAAGGCCGACGCCGTGGCGGCACTTGCCATCCTCAATACCGTGACGGCCAGCGCGGCGGGCATGGTCTCGTGGCTTGCCGTCGAGCGCGTGCACACCGGTCGACCCACGCTGGTGGGCGCCAGCACCGGTCTGGTTGCGGGCCTTGTGGTGGTCACGCCGGGCGCGGGCTTTGTCGAGCCGTGGGCGGCGCTGGTCATGGGCCTGATCGTATCTCCCGTCTGCTACCTGGCCATCAGCCATCTTAAGACCAAATTTGGCTACGACGATGCGCTCGACGCGTTTGGCTGCCACGGCATCGGTGGCATCCTGGGCGGCGTGCTCACGGGGCTGTTCTGCGTGCCGGAGCTCTCGTGGACCGGTAAGGGCGGCCTGTTCTACACGGGCGATGTCTCGCTGCTCATCTCGCAGATTTTGGGCATTGTGGTGACGGTCGCTATTGTACTGGTGCTCGACTTGGTGATCGCCGCGGTGGTCAAGGCGCTGTTCCACGGCAGCCTGCGCGTGGACGAGGCCGACGAGGCGCTGGGCCTAGACGCGAGTCAACACGGCGAGAGCGCGTATCCCTCGTTCTCGGGACTTGACTAGCGGCTTCCCCAGGCTCCGCACCTTGCCGTTCAATCGTCGCGCGGCTTTCCCAGGCACCCGACCTTGCCCCTCAAACCGTCGCTTGCGTACCGAAGTACGCGGCGCTCCTCTTTCGGGGCAATCTCGGGCACCTGGAAAACCCGCGTCATTGAATGGCAATTCATTTCTTTGATAAAGAGAGGAATTTACTATGAAGAAAATTACGGCGATCGTTCGTGCTGAGAAGCTTGAGGTTCTTAAAGACGCGCTGTTTGCTGCCGATGTTCGCGGTATGACTATCAACCAGGTGCAGGGCTGCGGCTCACAGCATGGCTGGAAGGAATACGTGCGCGGCAACGAGTTGCTTGTCAACACGATCCCTAAGGTGCAGTTCACCCTTATCTGCGCCGATGAGCACGTCGATGGCATTGTCGACATCATCTGCAACGCCGCTCGCACCGGAGCCGTCGGCGATGGTAAGATCTGGGTCGAGCCGGTCGAGGAAGTCATCCGCATCCGTACCGGCGAACACGGCCCCGCCGCGGTGTAGAATCGACCGCCTGCCATCCGCAACGTTAAAATACTGCAATGAGGCACAAGACTTGCGTTGCGGATGGACAGATTATGGGGCGTAATAAATATCCCGAGGAGACGGTCGCGAAGATTCTCGACGCGGCGCTGGAGCTATTCTGCGCACAGGGTTATGAGGGGACGAGCATTCAAGATATCGTCGACCGCCTCGATGGCATGACCAAGGGTGCTGTCTATCATCACTTTAAGAGCAAAGAAGAGATTTTCAACGCCGCATTTGATCGGGCAATGGCTCCGATTGTTGAGCGCCGCCGCGCGACACTCGGTGCTGGCAATATGACGGGAGCCCAAAAGCTCAAGCGACTGTACGCGCCCGAGTCTGTCGTTCCGCAAATTGAGCTATGGGCACGCATGCATCCTGCGGCAGATCCGGTAAAAAGCTCGCGTCTACTGGCGATGCAGTACCAGGGCTCGTTCGACGAGTCGGCCGATGGCTGTCTTTTGCCAGTGATCGAGGAGGGCATCGCCGACGGCTCCATTGCGTGCAAATGCCCGCGCGAAGCGGCTGAGGCCGTATCGTTGTTGGCGAATCTTTGGCTGCTGCCGCTGTTCCGTCCGCTCGAGACCAAGGATCGAATGCTCGCTCGCGCGCAATGTTTGGCGCAGATGGCGGCCGCGGTGGGGCTCGATTTGGGTAATGAAGTGCTCCAGACAACGGCTCAGATTTGGGACGTATGGAACCGTGCTGGGTGGTAATATAGATACTGACGGTATGTAATTGATTTGTAAGGGTAGCCACGGCTGCCCTTTTCAAGTCATTAAATACATACTAATGGTATGTATAGGGGGCAGGCTTATGGCTGGAATGCGGAGGAGCAATGTCTCGTTGGCGCAAAAAACAGTGCGATCTATCAGGCTTTTCGGTCTTCTTGTTGCACAGCTGTGCGCGTATTCGATGTTGTCGGCACTGTGCTTTGCGTGCCCGCTTTACTTGTTCGATTGCAGCGGCTCGTCAACGTTATATGGTGCTGTCGCGGCGATAGCGTTCGTGCCGGGCGTGCTTGCGACTCCGGCTGGCGGAATCTTGGCGGATCACGGGAGACATCGCGGGGTTCTTGTGGTGCTCGGCATTGTTCTGATGGCTGCATCACTGCTGTTTATCCCCATGAAGTGTTCGCTGCCTCTTGCGGTTGTCGTGGCAGCAATGCTTTGCGTCCAATATGGCATCCAATCGCTGCTGAAACCGATGCTTCAAATTGAGACGGTGCACATGATGGGCCAAGAAAAGGTTGAGCGTGCCACAGCGTTGGTCTCGCAGGTAACCATGGCGAGCAATATCTTGGGGCCTGTAGTCGGGACGGCAGTCTATGGGTGCTTTGGTATCGATGCTCTATGCGAAACCGCGGCGTTGACGTTTGCGATGTCAGCCCTGCTGTTCGGGGGCGCACTCAAGCAAAATGCCTCATCTGGAATGACAGGGGACAGTACGACTTGCTCGACATGCCGAAGCGATTTTCGGGAGTCGATTCGGTACCTGTTTCAAAACGCATCATTGCTCGTTGTGTTTTTGCTTGCGGCTATTTTGAACCTTGCGTTAGTTGGGTTAACGATTGGTGCTCCCGTTATTGTTGCAAAGCATCTCGGAATGCAGTCATCCTTTGTTGGGATTATTGAGGTGGCTATGGGCTTAGGTGGTTTTGTCGGCAGTGGTTTGGTCGGTATTTGGCCGCATCGTTTTTCCTTCAAGGGCATATGTCGATATGTTGCGATGATTTGTTTTGGAGTCGTACCGATTATTGTCACGCTACTGAGCGGTCCTGATGAATTAGCGTTTGCCGCGCTTGCGGCCGGCTCGGCATGGGTCATGGCGTGGGCAAGCATTGCATCGGTCGGAATCGTTTCATTTGTTCAGCGGTCAGCGCCAAAGGAACTCTGCGGAAAAGTGCTGGCACTCGTTTATATGACACTTTCCTGTGCAACGCCTATTGGCCAATTGGTTTACGGGCTTGCATATGATCGATGGGCTCCGGCGATTGTATTCGCAGGCATGTTGGCGGTGCTGACGTCGACGACGGCGCTGTTTAATCGGCTGAAAAGTCGCTTATGGCGAATGTCTTAAGGCGCTGGGGGACCGTGAATTTGTGGAGACAGTGGCACGCCGCGCCGGGACGGCATTGTTTAGGCATGCCTCTCCTTCGTCTACAATATCGTGCAGACGAAGGAGAGGCGTATCCATGATCAAGATGTTTGCGAGTGACTTAGACGGAACGCTGCTGAACGCCCTGCACGAGGCAGATGGGACCATCCGCCGTGCCATTCGCGAGCTGACCGAGGCTGGCCTGCATGTGGTTCCCGCGACCGGGCGCTCGACGCTGCCGATTGGCGAGCATGGCTTTACGGGCCTGGCACTCGACGCCTGCTGCTCCAATGGGTCCATCGTGCGCGACAGCCATGGCGAGGTGCTCAGGACCTGGACCATCGACTCGCAGATTACCGAGGAGCTGCTCAAGGAGTTTCCGGATATCTGTTTTGACTGCTCCACGCCCGACGGCATGTTTTCGAGCGGATCGTTCGAGATGCACCAGGCGGGCTTTAAAAAGGACAGCCCTATCAAGCGCATCGTGATGCGCGGCATGCGTGCGCGTGGCGGGTATCACGAGGAGCAGTATTTCGATCAGTCGATCGGCGATATCTTGCGTCACGATGTATGCAAGATCAATTGTCGCGTGACCTCGCCCGAGCTGGAGCGCGACCTTAAGGCATATTTGGCCGAGCGATCGGATCGCGTGGTCAACGCGCCGTTCGATCCGGTGATGTTCGAGATCACGGACGTGACGTGCAACAAGGGCGAGAGTGTGGCTTGGCTGGCGGGCTACTACGGTATTGCCGAGGATGAGGTCGCGGTCTACGGCGACGGCGGCAACGACATCGCCATGCTCAAGCGTTTCCGTCACAGCTATGCCACCAAGAATGGCAGTGACGCGGCCAAGGCCGCCGCGAGCGCGACTATCGGCAGCTGCATGGTCCACGCCGTCCCCAAACACATGCTTGCCACCATGCACAAGCAGAATTCCTGCACCGTAATCGAATAATGTGACAAAGGGACAGCCCCTTTGTCACAGGTGACGCTGGTCTCTTGAAATACGAACAAACATTCGCATATCTAACTGCGCTTTGATAGAATTGATGCTGTTGGCGGCAGTTCCATGTGCCGGGCAACGCCCTCCATCTGATGGGAGGTGATGCCCATGACCGATCTGATTGATTTCGTGAGACTTCTGACCGCTTTGGTCTCGTTCTCCACGGCGCTCGTCGGGCTTTCCGAGGCACTCAAGCAACGTTCGAAGCAACGTAAAAGGGGTCGCCGCCGCTAAGGCGTTGACCCCTTAATCCAAGCAACGGCGCTGCCCAGCTTTCCAGAACTTGGACTGCCGTCGACACTATTCTACCCACGAATGACATTTTGAACAATCGGCAATGCCGCTCCAAAAGCCAGGCACAACTGGCACAACCTAGGCGGTCGCTGAATGTGACAAAGGGACTGCCCTTTGTCACATTCCAAATATTGCCTTTACGTGTTGATACACACGGTGTGCAATAATACTCGCACTGTGCAATAGCGTACAGTCTGAGTAACAAGGAGGACGCTTGTCCCAGCTCGAGAAATGTGATCGCCGGTCCCTTCGCTCGCAGCGCGCCCTTCGCCAGGCGCTTGCCAGCGAGCTTGCCGAAAGCGGCGACCTTTCGCGCATTAATGTCGCGTCGCTCACCGAGCGCGCTGGCCTTACGCGCCGCACGTTCTATTCGCACTACCGCGATATCCCCGACTTTATCAATCAAATCGAGGACGGCTTGCTGGCCGAGATCCGTGAGCGTATTGAGCTCATCACCGCAGCTCAGCTGCCCGATCTCTATCACAATATCGATGAGCTCGAGCCGGCGCCCGGTTCGGTTGAGCTGCTGCGTTATCTTGCAGCCAACCGCGACTTAATCGGTGCGCTGCTGGGTCCGGGCGGCGACCAGGCCTTCATTAAAAGGATCATCGACACCGCTCGTGAGGCTGTGGTGCCGCGTGCGCAGACGGGCATTTTGGGCCTGGCGCTGGGCACGTTCTTTGACTACTACGTCACCTACGTCGTGAGTGCCGAGGTCGGCATGATTCAGCGCTGGTTTGAGCGTGGGCTCACCGAATCGCCCGAGGCCATGGCGCGCATTATGACGGTGCTCGCTTTTGTGCGCCCTGGTGACCTGTATGGCCAACCTATCGATATCAACGTGCCGGAATACGGCATGAAGCTATTGAACCTGCAGCTCGAGGACGCGGCCGACACCACCGCAGCCGTCGAGTCCAACAACTAAGAGGAGAGACAATGAGCAAACTCGTCGAGGGCATTAAGGACCGTATGGTCGCTGCCGCGCGTGAGGCTGCGCCCGCCGTGGTGGATGCCGCGCAGAAGGCCGCGACCGCAGCTGCCGAGAAAGTTGCCGAGGCAGTTGCCGATGCCAAGAACACGGCAGGGGAGACGTCCGTCGCTAGCGAGCCCGCCACCGCCGCTGAGCCCGTAGCCGCCGCCCACGCCCCCGAAGGCGCGATCTTCAACCCCGAGGCCGCCCGCGGCAACCTGCACCTGGGCATCGACGTGGGCTCCACCACCGTCAAGCTCGCCGTGCTCAATGACGACAACCAGATCGTCTACGCCAAGTACCAGCGCCACCACACCGACGTCCGTGCCTGCGCCCGCGACTTGTTCGAGGGTGCTGCGACCGTGCTGCCGACGGCCCAAATGACCTGCGCCATCACCGGTTCGGGCGGCCTGCTGCTGTCCCAGTGGCTCGACCTGGAGTTTGTCCAGGAGGTCATCGCCAGCAAGCGTGCCGTCGAGACCCTCATCCCAGCCACCGATGTCGCCATCGAGCTGGGCGGCGAGGACGCCAAGATCATCTACTTCGATAACGGCATCGAGCAGCGCATGAACGGCACCTGCGCCGGCGGTACGGGCGCGTTCATCGATCAGATGGCCACCCTGCTGCACACCGACGCGAGCGGCCTCAACGAGCTCGCGGCCAACGCCACCACCATCTATCCCATCGCCAGCCGCTGCGGCGTTTTTGCCAAGACCGACGTGCAGCCGCTGCTCAACGAGGGCGCCCGCCCCGAGGACGTGGCTGCCTCCATCTTCCAGGCTGTCGTGACCCAGACCATCTCGGGTCTGGCGTGCGGCCGTCCCATCCGCGGCAACGTCGCCTTCCTGGGCGGCCCGCTGCAGTACCTCTCCGAGCTGCGCCACCGCTTCTACCTCACGCTCAACCTGGACGAGGAGCACCGTATCGTGCCCCAAAACGCTCACCTGTTTGTGGCGAGCGGCGCCGCCATGGCGCACGAGTCCAACAAGCTCAGCACGTTCCCGCAGCTCATCGAGGCTATCGATAGTTTGGGTGACACGCAGGGTGCCGAGGTCGAGCGTCTGGATCCGCTCTTTGCCACTGACGAGGACTTTGCCGAGTTCAAGGGTCGCCACGACCAGGAAGTCGTCCCCAAGGGCAAGCTCGAAGGCTACACCGGCCGCGTGTTCATCGGTATCGACGCCGGCTCCACCACCATGAAAGCCGCGCTCGTGGGCGAGGACGGTCAGCTGCTGCACACCTGGTACGGCAACAACAACGGCGACATCCTAGGCACGGCCAAGGTCATCATGGCCGATTTCTACAACCACATCCCCGCCGGCTGCACCATCGGCCACGTGACCACCACGGGCTACGGCGAGGCGCTGCTCATCGAGGCCCTCAAGGCCGATTCCGGCGAGATCGAAACCGTTGCGCACCTGCGCGGCGCCAAGGCGTTCCTGCCCGGCGTCGAGTTCATTCTGGACATCGGCGGCCAGGACATGAAGTGCCTGCGCGTCAAGGACGGCGTCATCGAGCACATCATGCTCAACGAGGCTTGCTCGTCGGGCTGCGGCAGCTTTATCGAGAGCTTCGCCGTGTCTATGAACATGGACGTGCGCGCGTTCGCCAACGCTGCCATCCATGCCAAGGCCCCCGTCGACCTGGGTAGCCGCTGCACGGTCTTTATGAACTCGCGCGTTAAGCAGGCGCAAAAGGAAGGCGCCACGGTGGGCGACATCGCGGCCGGCTTGTCCTATTCCGTCATCAAGAATGCCCTATTCAAGGTCATTAAGCTGCGCGACCCCAAGGAGATCGGCAGTCAGGTGATCGTCCAGGGCGGCACCTTTATGTCCGATGCCACGCTGCGCGCGTTTGAGCAACTCACGGGCGTTCACGCCGTGCGTCCCGACATCGCCGGCTGCATGGGCGCCTATGGTGCGGCCCTGCTCGCCCGCGATCGCGCCGGCGCCGACGGCACCTCGACCATCCTTTCGGCTGAGGATATCGCGCACCTCACCGTGACGCAAAAGCATGTCCGCTGCGGCCGTTGCTCCAACAACTGCCAGCTTACCGTCAACGACTTTGGCGGCGGTAGGCGCTTCATTACCGGTAACCGCTGCGAGAAGGGTGCCGGCCACAAAAAACAAAAGACCGAGGCTCCCAACCTCTTCAAAAAGAAAAACGAGCTGCTCTTTAACCGCGAGGTGCTGAGCCCCGACGAGGCCCCGCGCGGCACCGTCGGCATCCCGCGCGCGCTCAACATGTACGAGAACTACCCCTTCTGGCACGCGTTCTTTACGCGCCTGGGCTTTAGCGTGCAGCTGTCCGACCAGTCGAGCAAGAAGACCTACCAGGCGGGCATCGAGTCCATGCCGTCCGAGAGTGTGTGCTATCCTGCCAAGATGAGCCACGGCCACGTGATGAACCTCATCGACCGCGACGTCGACTTTATCTGGATGCCGTGCGTGCGCTGGGAGCGCAAGGAGGATCCGACCGCCGGCAACTGTTACAACTGCCCCATCGTCATGAGCTACCCCACGGCGTTGGCACTCAATATCGACGAGATTCGCGAGCAGAACATCGAGTTCCTGTACCCGTTTGTGCCCTATCACGACAAGACCGAGCTCAAGCGCCGCCTGTACCAGGTGCTCGCCGTTGATCGCGTGGCCGATGCTGAGGCCGGTCGCGGTCGCGTGCGCGGTCCCAAGATCACGCGCTCCGAGGTCGATGCCGCTGTCAACGCTGCCTTTGAGGCCGATGCGCGTTTCCACGAGGATATCCAGACCATGGGCGAGGAAGCTCTTAAGTGGGTCGAGGACCACGGCGGTCACGGCATCGTACTCGCCGGCCGTCCCTACCATAACGACCCCGAGATCAACCATGCCCTGCCCGAGCTTATCTCGAGCTTTGGCTTTGCGGTCTTTACCGAGGATTCGCTCGCGCATCTGGTGAAGCCCGAGCGTCCGATTCGCGTCGTCGATCAGTGGATGTATCACAGCCGCCTGTACGCCGTCGCCCGTTTTGTGACGATGCGCAACGACCTGGACCTGATCCAGCTCAATTCCTTCGGCTGCGGCCTGGACGCTCTGACCACTGATCAGGTGCAGGAGATCCTGGAGGCCAGCGGCAAGATTTACACCGTGCTCAAGATTGACGAGGTGTCCAACTTGGGCGCCGCGCGTATCCGTATTCGCTCGCTCATGGCGGCGCTCAAGGACCAGGAGGCCGAGCGCTTGGCCGTGGCTACGGCCGCGGGCGAGACTTACGAGCAGGGCGATGCCGCGCCGGTGGCGCCCTCCACGGATGCCCCCGCGTTCGCGAGCCGTAAGTACACGTTCGAGGCGCAGCGCGAGAGTGCTTCGACCGCGTGGCCCAAGGTGCCCTTTACCGAGCAGATGCGCGAGGAGGGCTACACCATCCTGTGCCCGCAGATGGCGCCGATCCACTTTGACCTGGTCAAAGAGGTGTTCCGTGGTGCTGGCTACAACTTGGAGCTGCTGCCCTCGACCGATCACGATGCCGTCGAGGCCGGCCTGCGCTACGTGAACAACGACATCTGCTATCCGTCGATCCTGGTGACGGGCCAGATCATGGAGGCCATCGAGAGCGGTCGATACGACCTGTCCAAGACAGCCGTGGTTATCAGCCAGACCGGCGGCGGCTGCCGTGCCACCAACTACATCGCACTCATCCGCAAGGCCCTGAGCGAGAGCGGCCACCCCGAGATCCCGGTGATCTCGCTTTCGGCCGTGGCGCTGGGCGAGGACAACCCTGGCTTTAAGATTACGCCGGCGCTGCTTAAGCAGGCAGTCTACGCGGTGCTCTTTGGCGACGTGATGATGCAGATGCTCTATCGCTGCCGCCCGTACGAGGCTACGCCCGGTGCCGCCAACGCGCTCTACGAGGAGTACATGGCGCGCGCTCGCAAGCTGGCGCCCAAGTTTAACCGCCACAACTACACCAAGCTGTGCCGCGAGGCCATCCGCGCGTTCGACACCATGCCGCTCGTGGGCGAGGGTACCAAGCCGCGCGTGGGCGTGGTCGGCGAGATCCTGGTCAAGTTCCATCCCACAGCCAACAACCACGTGGTCGATGTCATCGAGCGCGAGGGCTGCGAGGCCGTGGTGCCGGGTCTGCTCGACTTTTTCCTGTACTCCATGAGCAACGCCGAGCTGCAGAAGGACGAGTTGGGAAGCTCCGCTACCACGCGCGCTGGTATGCAGGCGCTCATCAAGCTCGTGGACTGGATGCGCACGCCGGTGGAGGAGATGCTCGAGAAGTCCCGCCGCTTCGAGGCGCCCGAGCGCATCGGCACCATGGCCGACAAGGCCCGCACGGTGCTTTCGGTGTGCAACAACATGGGCGAGGGCTGGCTGCTCACGGCCGAGATGCTCGACCTGATCGATCATGGCGCACCCAATATCATCTGCACGCAGCCCTTCGCGTGCCTGCCCAATCACGTGGTGGGCAAGGCCGTGATTAAGGAGCTGCGCCGCCAGCATCCCGAGAGCAACATCGTTGCGGTGGACTATGATCCTGGTGCGTCCGAGGTCAACCAGCTCAACCGTATTAAGCTCATGATCAGCGTGGCCAAGGAAAACATGCGCGCCGGCAAGGGCTTTAAGCTTGAGAAGGTGGCGCCGCTCGCGATGGACGAGGTCACCGGCCAGATGCGTGCCCACGACGGCTGCGTGAGCTGCGGTTCGGTCGATGAGAGCGCCGTGGCGTCGGTCGCTGAGCGCCTGGGACGTGGCATTAAGAAGTAGCTGGCCTGCTATGGGCTGGATATGAGACAAACGGGTGGTGGCCGTACCGGCTACCACCCGTTTTTGCTTGGACATATGTTGCGTAAACGCCCCGACTATCACCCTTTGCGAACTCAGATTTCGGAAGTATGCGGCAAAATCTGAATAGACCGAGCACACCGAATATGTCCAAGCCCTGTACCTGCACTGATAATTGTCCTTGGGGGAAGCGGGCACTGCGGGGGCGCGTCAACAGCGCGCGATTTCCGCGTCGCAGCGCTACCCTGATGCTGAACGCCGGGACGATGACCCACTGACCTGCTGACGCCTC
>DBFDDV010000047.1:0-24140 GCA_048302525.1 Collinsella sp.
GGCTTTGCGCGCGAGCTCGCGCGTCGCATGGCGGCGCTCGATGCCGGCGAAGACGGTTTTGTCCCTTATGGATGCATTCTCTCGGAGGGCAAGGCGCCTGCTGTCGTGGGCACCGGTGAGGTTCCCGTTTTTGCCATTATCGCGCCCGAACTGCTGGAGGGCATCGGGTCTCCTCTGCGTGAGTTGCTCGGTAGCATCTGCGCCGCGGCCTAATATTTGCCATAAAAGGACGGGTTATTATTGGTTGGTAAAGCGTTTGACCTGCCAAAATAAGCCTGTCCCTTTTTAATCGGTTGCCGTTTGGGGGCTGATTGGCAACGCTCGCTGATTGTAGTCTTGACCTGCGCTAGAATAGTGGCATCTGAATGTCCGGGCGCATGGAGGCGTGCGCCCGTATGCTGAGGAGGACTCTATGGCAACTGTTGCCGCACCCATCGACGCTACGTCGACTGCCGCTTGGAAGGCGCTCGAGGCCCATCAGGAGAAGCTCGAGGCCGAGGGCATCGACCTCAAGGCCTGGTTCGCCGCTGACGCCGACCGCGTGAATAAGTTGAGCTTTGACGCCGGCGACCTTCACTTCGATCTGTCCAAGAACCTGGTGACCGATGAGACCGTCAAGCTGCTGTGCGATCTTGCCCGCGAGGTGAAGCTCGAGGAGCGCCGCGACGCCATGTTCTCCGGCGAGCACATCAACACCACCGAGGACCGCGCCGTCCTGCACACCGCGCTGCGCCGTCCGGCAAGCGAGAAAGGCCAGCTTATCGTCGACGGCCAGGATGTCGTCGCCGACGTGCACGAGGTCCTCGATCGCATGTATGCCTTCGCCGAGCGCGTGCGCTCCGGTGAGTGGAAGGGCGTAACCGGCAAAAAGATCGAGCACCTGGTGTCCATCGGCATCGGTGGCTCCGACTTGGGCCCGGTCATGGCTTACGAGGCTCTGCGTCCCTATGCCGACGCCGGTATCGACTGCCGCTATATCTCTAACATCGACCCCAACGACCAGGCCGAGAAGCTCAAGGGTCTGGATCCCGAGACCACGCTCGTGATCATCGTCTCCAAGACTTTCACCACGCTCGAGACCCTTACCAACGCTCGTGAGGTCAAGACCTGGATGCTCGAGCAGCTCAAGGCTCAGGGCGCCATCGATGGCTCCGATGAGCAGAACGCCGAGGCTGTGGCAAAGCACTTCGTTGCCGTTTCCACTGCACTCGAGAAGGTCGAGGCCTTCGGCATCGACCCGGCCAACGCCTTTGGCTTCTGGAACTGGGTCGGCGGCCGCTACTCTGTCGACTCTGCCGTGGGCCTGTCGCTGATCGTCGTGCTCGGCCCCGAGCGCTTCCAGCAGTTCCTCGAGGGCTTCCATGCCATCGACGAGTACTTCTGCAACACGCCGCTCGAGAACAACGCCGTCGCGCTGATGGGCTTGTTCAACGTCTGGTACGTCAACTTCTTCGGTTCCAAGAGCCACGCCGTGCTGCCGTACTGCCAGTACCTGCACCGTTTCCCGGCCTACCTGCAGCAGCTCACCATGGAGTCCAACGGCAAGCACGTCCGCTGGGACGGCAGCGCCGTGACCTCCGACACCGGTGAGATCTTCTGGGGCGAGCCCGGCACCAACGGCCAGCATGCCTTCTACCAGCTGCTGCACCAGGGCACCGTGGTGGTCCCGGCCGACTTTATCGCTTTCGCCAACACTGCCAACCCCGCAACCGACAGCGGTCAGGACGTGCACGAGCTGTTCCTGGGCAACTTTCTGGCCCAGACCAAGGCGCTCGCCTTTGGTAAGACAGCCGATGAGGTGCGCGCCGAGGGCACGCCCGAGCAGATCGTTCCGGCCCGCTGCTTTGAGGGCAACCGTCCGACGACCTCGATCTTCGGCGACACGCTGACCCCGTTCGCGCTCGGCGAGCTCATCGCCCTGTACGAGCACATCACGTTTGTCGAGGGCACGGTCTGGGGCATCGACTCCTACGACCAGTGGGGCGTTGAGCTGGGCAAGCAGCTTGCCAAGCAGATTACCCCTGCCTTCCACGACGACGCCGCCAAGGCCGAGCAGGACGCTTCGACCCAGGCGCTCATCGAGTTCTACCGCGCGCATCGCAAGTAGTCGCTGCTGTTAACACATCGCGCCTTATAGTCAGGGGCCCGTATCCTATCGGATGCGGGCCCCTTTGCTTTGCCGTGGTCCCGGGGCGCACGGCCTTTGTGGAACATCGCCGGGGCGTCGCGCGCTGCGAGAACCCTGCGCCTAGATCTCGGCCTCCGCATGGCCTCGCTGCGCCTCGGGCAGCTCCCCGTAGAGCGGATGGTCTTCGAGCCTAAAGCGCTCGACCTGTTCGGGAGTGCGACCGCGTACAAAGAGCCACGAGCGATCAATCGGCGTCGCCATGAGCGTGCTGGGCAGCGCGTCGGCGCGGTCGGAAAACATCCGGGCACTCTCGGGATCCTGGAACGCCAGCACCAGATGCGTGTCGCAGTTGCCCATGATGGAGCGTGCGCGCGCCTCGCCATAGAGCGCATCGAGCTGGTTGGTCGACTGCAGCAGCAGCGTTGCCCAGATGTTGCGGCTTCGGATAATCGAGAGCACGTTGTCGATCTGGGGGATCTGCAGATTTGCGAAGTCATCGAGCATAAAGCGCACGGGCACGGGCAGGCTGCCGTCGGGCTGCCTATCGGCTTCGCGAATGAGGCCCATAAAAGCCTGCGTAATAAAGAGGCCGGTCAGCGGATCGAGATTGCGGTCAATATCGCTCACGGTTACAAACAGGGCGCAGGGGGCGTGTCCCATGGAAGCGAAGTCTACCTGATGGCACTCACGATAGAGCTGTGCCGCGCCGTCGAATCCCAGACACATGACCTTTTCGGCAAGGATGCCGACGATGCTCGCGTGCATGCGCTCGGCATTTTGCGTAATGGCGTAGCGCCGCCATAGCGAGAGGGCATAGCTTTGGGGGTCGGTCGTGATCAGGTCGTCAAACAATCGACCCGTGGCACCGTCCTGCAGGTGCTCGATCAGCTTGATGACCGAGCTGATCGTCTGCTCGTCGGCGGGCAGCTGTTCGGTGACGTAGGCGATAAGACACGACAGCAGGTTTGCCGCCGCATGATCCCAAAATGGCTGGTTGTTGTCCTCGATGGGGCAGATGGCCTTTGCCACCGAGAGGATGTCCTGCTGGTTGGGCCTGCCGTCCGCCTTGCGGCGAATGTGCCTCAGGGGGTTGTAGCCGCAGCGCTCGATGCCGGGCGCAAGGGCCGGGACGGTGTTGAGGTCGGCGAAGTTGAGACATTGCACGCGGTAACCGTGGGCAGCCAGCACGGGTCCCACTTCGCGACAGAGCGTGCCTTTGGCGTCGAGCACGATGTAGCTTGCGTTCATTTGCAGCAGGTTGGGCTTGAGGACGTTTCGGGTCTTGCCGGCTCCCGAGGGGCCGATCACAAGTGCGTTGTTGTTGAGTCCCGTTTGGCGGGTGTCGCAGGAAAGCGTTCGATCCTTGGCGAGGATGGTGGACGATGCGGACTCAGATGCGGCGAGGCGGCTGGCGAGGTTAGACATGGGCGACCTCCTTGGTGGTCGAGAGGATTTCGTGGGCAAAGCCGAGCTCGACGGCGCTCGGCCGAAAGGTAGGTGTCTTTTGCAGTGAGGGACTGGATGCGCTTGGGCGTGAGGCCGCTGCGGTCCGAGAGGATTTGCGTGAGGGTCTTGCGGGTCTGCATGAGACGCCGGCTGGTTTCCTGCAGCGCAAGTGCCGAGCCGCCTGCCCCCTGGGGGATCAGCGGGTCGTGAATCATGAGCTCTGCATGGGGCGCCATACGGCGATCGTCGCCGCCCATAAAGATCACGGCGCCCATGGATGCGGCGAATTCCAGGCAGACGGTGCGGATGGGGCACGATGCGAGGCGCATGGCGTCATAGATCGCAAGACCCGATCGCACGCTTCCGCCGGCGCTGGCGACAAATATGGTGATGGGGCGGCTGGGGTCGGTGGCATCGAGCAGGCGGATTTGCTGGCATAGGTCGTGGGCCATCGGGGTTTCGATGTTTCCCATGACGGAGAGCTCGCGATGGGCGAGCATCTCATCGTAAATGCTGGTGAGCGTGATGCCTCGGGCGGATTCACGCATGGTGAGGGGGCTGATGATGGGGGAATGATTGGTGTCCATGAGGACTCCTTTCTGTTGGTTGTGTTGTGGAATAGGATTGTTGCCCGCGGAGGGGCTTGCGGGCTACAGGGTTCGTCCGAGCCTGAGATCGAGCTCGGTTGTGGGGCAGGCTGCCTGTTCGTGCGGCTCGCAAGCGCCAAGGGCTCCAAAGCGATAGAGCGTTGCGGCGGGCGTGGTGTAGGCGAGCCGCAGCTGATGCTCGACAGGGGCACATCCGTCATTTTTGTAATGAGCCGCGTAGTACTGCGCGATGCTGGCGTTCGTCTCGCTGCCATTGCGATGGCGCTCAAACTGGCGTCTGCAGGTCTCGATGATCTTTGCTACCGACTTGGGTGCCGTCGCGGGAACAAGGGCGAGATAGCCCTCAAATAGCTCGTTGATGCTCAGGAGGCACAGCAGGTCGATCAACGTCCTTATGGCTGCTCCCTCGGCGGAAAAGTGCGCGGTCATGCGGTTATATCGGTTGCGGTCGACGATGGCCGCATGGGGTCTTGGAGTTTTCTGCCCCGTGGTCCCGGGCTTTTGCCGCGCCTGTGTATTGAGCTCGACGTTGCAGCGCTTGAGGCCGTCCAACGGAAGGAACAGTGCGGTGCGCAGGGTGTTCCGCTTGCTTTCGAGTTCATGACGCTCGTCGGGTTCCCATGCGAACTTGAGTTTCGTGTCGAGCGCCGTAAGCATATGGGCTAGGCAGCCTACGGTAAGAACGTACGAATCGTTGTCGCGTTTTGGGGCATAGGGGTCTGTCAGCTTGCGAATGTCGGGGTCGCCCATGATCTTTATGCAGCGCTTCAGCAGTTGAGGGTGGTCGGCCAAGATCGTCGCGAGCGGTAGCGACGCGTAGTTCTTGATGGTCGCGGCGGCAAAGGCGGCGTCATATTCGTTTACATATGCTTGCTCAATGTGGGCATCCAGAATGCTTTTCTTATCGCCGTCTTCAGCGTGGTGGTTTGTCATAGCTTCTCCAATCGGTTGATGTTCGTGCTGTTTGTTGATGTGTTGGTTGTCGTGAGTGATGTGCTTGCCGTGGGTGATGTGCTGACGTTGGGGTGCTATGCGGTTTTCAATGAGCCCGTGAGGCAGTTGCTGCAGGGGTGGGATGGAACGGCCCATGCAAGGCGGAAGGCATCGTGCTCAAAATCGAGACAGCAATGCCCTGGGTGCCTCACATGTGGCAGTTACCTCATTAAGTTGTCATTGCGTTTGGGGTTGTACTTTGCCGATCTTCCTTCTCTTACACGCTAAAACTCAAACTTCATATGCTCGATCTACTTAAAACCGCAACGGCGGTCTTTTTTCAACTTATATGTCGGAACGCGTCTTTGCAAGTACTTTTTTGCCTTTGTTTCAAATGGGGTGGTTTTGCAACCGTCACGCGCCACGCTATGCAAGCGTGTCCCGGCTCGGATAAGATGGTGCGATCGAGTTCTACCGCGCTCACCGCAGTAGTCTTTGTTGCTGAGATAGGTCATGGCCGAAAGGGGCCCGTATCCCAACAGATACGGGCCCCTTGCTATTTAAATGGGCATGAGGGTGTATTGA
The DNA here is from genome assembly GCA_048302525.1 of Collinsella sp. GTDB lineage: Bacteria > Actinomycetota > Coriobacteriia > Coriobacteriales > Coriobacteriaceae > Collinsella. The sequence continues at coordinate 5,701 of DBFDDV010000047.1, forward strand.
GGGGGGGGGATGTCTTGCTGTCGGCATCCGCCTGCGGTGCCATTCGCTCATATGACCCAATCCGCTGTCAAGAGCCACAATGGCCCCGCCGACCGCTTGCAATCGGTCGGCGGGGCCTGCCGTTGAACCCGTCCCGGTCCGCCCCCGGCATGTCGTCGACGCCTTCGGCTCAGTCTCATATCCGCGGATACCGCTCCGGCGGCCCGCAATCCTCTCCTTCGGCGGGGGTTCCCCAAGTCTGTCGACGCGAATGCGGCGACCGCCGCGCGCACAGCGAGAGCGGGGGTATCCCCGAAGGCTGCCCGGCTCGCCGGGACGGGGGCTATGTCTATTCGCCGGCCTCCCGGCACATCATGCCGAGGGCCCACAGCCACCTCACGAGCTCGGCGGCGGTGGCGGCGTTCGCCTTCGCCTGGGGCATGCCCCTCTCGAGCATCTCCTCGCGTCGCCGGAGCAGGCGCTCGGACCCCTTCCTCCCGTGCATCCTTATCTCGAGCGGGACTCCGGAGCCCTTGGGCATCAGCTTGGGCTGGTGCCCGGCCTGGGCGTAGCGCCAGGACCCCTCGACCGCCAGCCTCCTGACGAGCGCGTTGCCGGCCCCGCTGATTCCGCCGAGTCGCACGGAGTCGGCGCTCGACCTCTGCTTCGGGGCGAGGCCGAAGTAGGCCGTCACCTGCCTGCCGGAGCGGAACCTCGAGAAGTCGCCGACCTCGGACGCGAAGGCGGCGGCGAGCACGAACCCGCACCCCTTGATGGACTGGAGCGCCTCGACCTCGGCCGAGAGGGGGCCCGCCGCGACGGCGGCCCTGTATTCGGCGAGGACGGCCTCCCTCGTCTCGTCGGCCGCCTCGACCTCGTTCCTCAGCGCCGCGAGCGCCCGGATGCCGCCGTCGTCGGCGGGGCGTATGCCGTCGAGCCACCTGAGGAAGCCGTACGTCCAGTACCTCCGGGGGTTGCCGGCCGGCGTCGTGCCTCCGTAGACGTAGCCGCGGCGGGCCAGGAACGCCAGGAGCCGCTGCTTCGCCGCCGCGAGCCTGGCGGTCGCGGCGTCGTGGGCGGCGGCGAGGTCCCTGAGCCCCTCGATCTCGGGGGACGGCACCCATACCGGGGTGACGTCGTGCGACAGTATCGCCTTGGCCATCCTGGCCGCGTCGTTGCGGTCGTTCTTGGACGAGAGGTCTGCCGCCGACCTCGGGACCTTGGAGACGGCCGCGACGACGCAGTCGACGCCGAGGGCCGACAGCTCCCTCTGCGGCGCGAAGCCGAGGTAGCCGCTCTCGTAGGCGGCGAGCGACGGGCCCGGGAAGCCCGACATCCACTCCGCGACCTCGCCCCACGGGTTGCCGCGGAACCTCCTCGCCACGGCCTCGCCCGTCTCCGCGTCGAGCGCGCAGACGGTGGTGGACCTGAGGTGTACGTCCATTCCGAAGGCGGTAGAATATCTAGGCACGGGAGCCTCCCAACCTCGTTGCGGCGCGGCTGCGCCTCTGGCACTTCAACAACATTGTCGCAGCCCCGACCCGCGGTCACGAGCGGGGGCTCCTGTCGTTTCCGTGCCCCTGGATTGGGTCATAGTGTCTGTCCGTCCCCTGCCTGCGGCGTCGCCTTGCTCCGGATGCGGTAGTCATTGGGGACGTTCTTAAATGAGTGGTCAAGGGGGACACTCTTGCGGCACTTGGCACTTGGGGACGTTCCTTTTGTGCCGGCACTTTGGGACACTCCTTGTCAAGAGAGTGATGCAAGGGGGGCTTATCCTTTACTTTACTGAGATAAAGTGAACGTGTAGATTCGCAACCCACTCGCAACTGTTCTATGGCACGATATTGAACGAATGTATGCTATGCGCCCGAGCCTTTCGGGCAGAGTGGGAGACAGTATGGTCAAGCTGTACGAGGACGGCATCTACCTGTGCGGCGGCAGCGAGGTTGTGCCCGCGGCCGAGGCTGCCGAGCGTGGTATTACGCAGACGCCCGAGGATGCTAAGCGCGGCACCATCGCGTATTCGATCCTCCAGGCACACAATACGTCCGGCGACCCCGAGGCGCTCAAGATTCGCTTCGACGCCATGGCGAGCCACGACATCACCTTTGTCGGCATCATCCAGACGGCGCGCGCCTCGGGCATGGAGCAGTTCCCGCTGCCCTACGTGCTCACCAACTGCCATAACTCGCTGTGTGCCGTGGGCGGCACCATCAACGAGGACGACCACGTCTTTGGCCTCTCGGCTGCCAAAAAGTACGGCGGCATCTTCGTCCCGCCGCATATCGCTGTCATCCACTCCTTTATGCGTGAGAACTTTGCCGGTTGCGGCAAGATGATTCTGGGCTCCGACTCGCACACCCGCTACGGCGCCCTGGGTACCATGGCCGTGGGCGAGGGCGGCGGCGAGCTGGCCAAGCAGCTGCTGCGCGACACCTACGACGTTGCCTATCCCGGCGTCGTCGCCATCTACCTCACGGGCGCCCCGCGCCCCGGCGTCGGCCCGCACGATGTGGCGCTCGCCATCATCCGCGCCGTCTTTGCCAAGGGCTACGTCAAGAACAAGGTAATGGAGTTCGTGGGCCCCGGCATCGCGAGCATGACGACCGACTACCGCAACGGCGTCGACGTCATGACCACCGAGACCACCTGCCTGTCGAGCATCTGGGCCACCGATGAGGACACGCGCGCGTTTTTGGCCATGCACGGTCGCGGCGACGACTACCGCGAGCTCAAGCCCGCCGATGTTGCCTACTATGACGGCTGCGTCGAGGTCGACCTGTCGAGCGTCAAGCCCATGATCGCGCTGCCGTTCCATCCTTCTAACGGCTTTGAGATTGACGAGCTCAACGAGAACCTCGAGGACATCCTGCATGAGGTCGAGCTCGAGGCCGCCAAGATCGGCGAGGGTAAGACGCACTTTAGCCTGCTCGACAAGATCGTCGACGGCAAGCTGCACGTGCAGCAGGGCGTCATCGCCGGCTGCTCGGGCGGCAACTACGACTCCGTGGTCCAGGCTGCCCGCGTGCTTAAGGGCGCCAACACCGGCTGCGGCGAGTTTTCGCTGTCGGTCTATCCCACGAGCCAGCCCGTGGCGCTCGAGCTTACACGTCGCGGCTACATCTACGACCTTATGGAGGCCGGCGCGATCGTGCGCACGGCATTCTGCGGCCCGTGCTTTGGTGCCGGCGACACGCCTGCCAACAACGGCCTGTCCATCCGCCACACCACGCGCAACTTCCCCAACCGCGAGGGTTCCAAGCCGGGTAATGGCCAGCTGAGCGCCGTGGCCCTGATGGACGCCCGCTCCATTGCGGCGACGGCTGCCAACGGCGGCATCCTGACGCCAGCGACCGACCTGCCCGAGGAGACTTGGGACGAGGCCTGCGAGTACACCTTTGACGACGCGCCGTACAAAAAGCGCGTGTACTGGGGCTTTGGCAAGGCGGAGCCTGCCGATGAACTGGTTGAGGGTCCCAACATTAAGCCGTGGCCCGCGATGGAGCCCCTCGGCGACGATATCCTGCTCAAGGTGTGCTCCAAGATCATGGACCCGGTCACCACGACCGACGAGCTCATTCCTTCGGGCGAGACGAGCTCCTTCCGCTCCAACCCGCTGGGCTTGGCTGAGTTTACGCTGAGCCGCCGCGATCCGGCCTACGTGGGCCGTTCCAAGGAGGTCGACGCCGTGGAGAAGCGCCGCGTGGCTGGCGAGTCCGCGGGCGACTTGGCCGCACTCGATGCCGAGCTTGCCGGCGTGTTTGAGGCGCTGGCCGGCGCGGGTGTCGCTGCCGATGCCAAGGCGACTGAGTACGGCTCCATGCTCTATGCCAAGAAGCCCGGTGACGGTTCTGCCCGCGAGCAGGCTGCGAGCTGCCAGCGCGTAATTGGCGGTCTGGCCAACATCGTCCACGAGTACGCCACCAAGCGCTATCGCTCCAACGTGATGAACTGGGGTATGGTGCCCTTCCAGATGGAGGCCGAGCCCAACTTTGAGGTGGGCGATTACGTCTTTGTGCCGGGTATCCGCGCCGCGCTCGATGGCGACCTGAAGGGCATCGTCGCCTACGTGGTGCGCGCCGATGGTGCGGTCGAGCAGATTGAGCTCTACATTGCCGATATGACGGCAGAGGAGCGTGCCATCGTCAAGGCTGGCTGCCTGATCAACTACAACAAGTTCAAGGCCGCTGCCGAGTAACGCACTTAATTGTCCGCCCGGGGCTTACCCTTTCCCGCCCGCTCACGCGCTTCGCGAGGGTCGCGTTCGGGAAAGGATAAGCCCCGGGCTACATTTCTGCGTTCTCGTTGGGTCTTGAGGGACGCTAATAAATAGACTTGCTTGATGCCGCCTCTGTTGTCGGGGCGGCTTCTTTTTGTCGAAAACCACCACAAAGGGGCCTGTCCCTTTCGTGGTGGTGGGGGCGAGCTCGATGCTGCCGTGCTCGCTGAACGACATTCTAATGAGCGTCTCTACAGGATTTCATCTGGGCTGGCGGGCTTGGTTGTTTTGGGGATGCCGAGTTTGGATGACGCGAAATCGTCAACATTGTCCTTAATTCCGTCTTTGGTGTAGACAGTGACCGTATAGGTGCTGTGCCCGAATTCGCTCTTGTCGCGTGTCGCCCAGGCCTGCCAGTAGGCAGCCCCGCTTCGCCCTTGGATTTTTCCGATACGGCGGAGTTCTGTTCGCTTTAATTTCCGGTCGCTATAGATGGTTCGACCGGCCTCCTCGGTGAGTCCGCACTGCCCAAGCAGCTTGTCGAGGACTTGGTTCATATGGCGCTCGTCGGTGTTTGGAGCATAGTCGTAAGCGAGGGTGATGGAGTCAAGAGGCTGGTCGTCGATCAGATAATTCATCGCCTGAGGGTCAAGGCAGAAATAAGGAGAGCATCCGTCGACCTGGCCGAGCAACGGTAACTTGGACTGCCAAAGTCCGGTGGGAATTCTATCTTCGTAGAAAACACCGCGGCAGATAAAGGAGAGCGAGGTGGCACGCGAGCCAGCGTCGACCATTCCGCATAAATCGAAGGGCGAGGCGATACCAAGGGAAAAGGGCGTGACGACGATAAAGAAGAACATCGCGATGGGTATGGCGAGAATGGCGATGACGTTGCGACCGGTGGAATGAGACGGCTTCATATGCGCTCCTCGAGACAAAGATCTGTTGAGGATAGGCAGAAATGGATATGTTCAGAGAACAATTCAAGTTTAATCTCATGGCGCGAGATGGTCGACCGTTAGCGTCGAAAACCGCCACAAAGGTGCCTGTCCCCTTTGTGGTGGTGAGGAGCGCGCGGCTTCTTTTGGTAATAGTGTTAGCTGGCGGTATCATTGGTGCAGGTGGCGAAGGTTTGCATTGTGGGGTGTTTTGCCGTGAGCCGTTTTGCCCGTATTGGATTGATTGTCTTGGCGCTTGCGATCGCTGTGGTTGGCGCGGGCGCTGTCGGTATGGCATTTCTACCTGCTGCGGTGACGGAGCCGGTGGTCAAGCCTGTGACTCAATCTGTCGAACTTCTGACCGGCGACGACAAGCCTGAGACCATTACCGTTGATTTTGATGAGCAACCGGCTGCGTTGGGCATTAGTAATTATCCACTTATTCAGCTTGGGGCTATGCGCTATACCACGGATTCTAGTCTGATCGACAGGGCGTCCGAGCTGCTCAAGGGCAAAACCTTTAAGCGCTGGTATGGATATGCATCCTATCGGGCAAAAGCGAACGACATGGTTGGCGGATGCCGCTCGTCCATCGAGTTGGACACCGCGAATGGCACTAAGTTATGTGATGTTTCGTACGATCCTGGCTACGAGGGCAATGAGGGGCCGGGTATCTACATCTTGGACGGCGATGTCGCCTATGTCATGGAGGGCAACCAGACCGAGCTCAACGATTTTATGGGTCAGTGCATTCAGGATGCCTATGAACAGACCTGCTTGCCCGACCCGCAGGCTGCACGCGATAGTGGGTCTGCCCGTACATGGTTGTTCGAGGATGAGATGTCCTGGAACGCTGAATCGGGAAGCACGGGTTCGGCGAAGGAGTAGAGACCGCGACCACCACAAAGGTGCCTGTCCTCTTTGTGGTGGTTTTCGGTCTGTCTCGATCTGTAACATCTTGGCCGCTAAAAGTGGGCCTGGTGTTACAGATTTAGATTTTCGATTCAGGTGTCTTCGTTCGTCTCGATTTGTAACAGTTAGACCCTAATTTGCCGAGTAGATGTTACAGATTGAGACAAACGGGCGCCGCTGGTCATTTCATCTTGATTTGTAACATCTGGAGCCATAAACAGCCGCTAGATGTTACAGATTGAGATAGTAAGGGGACGAGGCCGTAGCGGGTGAGCGCGCCTGCTCCCTATCTCTCAATCACTCAGAAAATCTTATATATAGAGACTTAGATTTATGTATAAGATCGTGCAAAGCTGGCAACAATACTTCTCGAACAACGTGAAGCCGCCCCGTAGGGCGGCCACCCCAAGAGAGGTGATTCCATGAGAATCGATAAGCTAGCAATGACGTCGCGCGAGGCGCTGCAAACCGCCATGAGCACGGCTGCCGACGCACAGGCCGGCGCGGTGGAACCCATCCACCTGCTGTCTGCCCTACTCGGTGCCGGTGAACGCAATATTTCCGTGATCATCGAGCGCATCGGCGCCGATCCGGCACAGCTTGCGCGCCCTACGCAGGATGCCATCGACCATGCGCCCAAGGTCTCGGGCGAGGGCCAGCAGATGGGCCTTTCCAACGAGCTCGTTCGTGTGATCGAGAAGGCCGAGAAGAAGGCCACCAAGATGGGCGACAGCTTCGTGGTGACCGAGCATCTGTTGATGGCACTTGCCGAGGACAAGGGCGAGGCGGGCCGCGTGCTGCGCGACGCCGGCGTTACCAAGGAGCGCATCGAGCAGGTCTACGAGGAACTGCGCGGCGATGACCGCGTGACATCTGCCGAGGACAAGACCCAGTTTGAGGCGCTGGAGCAGTACGGTCGCAACATCTGCGATCTGGCCCGCGCCGGCAAGCTCGATCCGGTCATCGGCCGTACCGACGAGATCCGTCGTACCATCCAAGTCCTGTCCCGTCGCACCAAGAACAACCCCGTGCTCATCGGCGAGCCGGGCGTCGGCAAGACGGCCATCGTCGAGGGCATCGCCCAGCGTATCGTGGCCGGCGATGTGCCGAGCACCCTGCGCGACCGCGACCTCATCGAGCTCGACATGAGCGCGCTGGTCGCCGGCGCCAAGTACCGCGGCGAGTTCGAGGATCGCTTGAAGGCCGTGCTCAAGGAGGTACAGAAGTCCGAAGGTAAGGTCATCCTGTTCATCGATGAGCTCCACACCATCGTGGGCGCGGGTGCCACCGAGGGCTCCATGGACGCCGGCAACATCCTCAAGCCGGCGCTCGCCCGCGGCGACCTGCATGCGATCGGCGCGACCACGCTCGACGAATACCGCAAGTACATCGAGAAGGATGCGGCGCTCGCCCGTCGTTTCCAGACCGTTATGGTCAGCGAGCCTACCGTCGAGGACACCATCTCGATTCTGCGTGGCCTCAAGGAGAAGTACGAGATCTTCCACGGCGTGCATATCACCGATAGTGCGCTCGTGGCAGCTGCCGACCTCTCCGATCGCTATATCGCCGACCGCTTCCTGCCCGACAAGGCCATCGACCTGGTCGACGAGGCCGCAAGCCGCCTGCGCATGGAGCTCGACAGCATGCCGGTCGAGATCGACGCCACCACGCGTCAGCTTACCCAGCTGCAGATCGAGGAGCAGGCGCTCATGAAGGAGACCGATGACGCCTCCAAGGAGCGTCTGGAGGCCCTGCGCCAAGAGATCGCCGAGGTCCAGGAAAAGCTCAACGTGCAAAAGGCCGGCTGGCTCAACCAAAAGAACGCCATCGACCACGTGCAGGAGCTCAAAGGACAGCTCGACGAGGCCAAGAGCGAAGAGGAGCGCGCGACGCGCAACGGCGACCTGGGCCGTGCGTCCGAGCTGCGCTACTCCGTGATTCCGGGTCTGCAGCAGCAGATTCAGGATTCCGAGGCCGCGCTTCAGGCGCAAAAGCAGCAGGACGGCGAGGGCCTCAACGAACAGGTGACCTCCGATGAGATCGCCGAGGTCGTGAGCGCCTGGACCGGCGTGCCCGTGTCCAAGATGATGCAGGGCGAGCTCGACAAGCTGAAGGGCTTGGAGGGCGAGCTGCATAAGCGCGTCATCGGCCAGGACGAGGCTGTGTCCGCCGTGGCCGCGGCCGTGCGCCGCAGCCGTGCGGGCCTCTCCGATCCGGACAAGCCCATCGGCAGCTTCTTCTTCCTGGGCCCCACCGGCGTGGGCAAGACCGAGCTTGCCAAGGCGCTGGCCGAGTGCCTGTTCGATGACGAGCGCGCGCTCGTGCGTATCGACATGTCCGAGTACATGGAGAAGTTCAGCGTCCAGCGTCTGATCGGTGCGCCCCCGGGATACGTGGGCTACGACGAGGGCGGCCAGCTCACCGAGGCCGTGCGCCGTCGTCCGTACTCAGTGATTTTGCTCGACGAGATGGAGAAGGCCCATCCGGATGTCTTCAACGTGCTGCTGCAGGTGCTCGATGACGGCCGTCTGACCGATGGCCAGGGTCGCCAGGTGTCCTTCAAGAACACGATTATCATCATGACGTCCAACGTGGGTTCCAAGGCCATCGCCGATCTTTCGGGCAAGGACGAGGAGGAGATGCGCCATCAGGTCGACGCCGCCATGGCTCAGACCTTCCGCCCCGAGTTCCTCAACCGTATCGACGATATCGTGGTGTTCCATCCGCTTGGCATGGCGCAGATCGAGAAGATCGTCGACATCCAGCTCACCGACGTCCGTGCGCGTCTGGCCAAGGAGCGCATGACGCTTGCCATCACCCCGGCGGCCAAGCAGATGCTCGCCGTGGGCGGCCTGGACCCGGTCTTTGGCGCCCGTCCGCTCAAGCGTCTGGTTCAGCGCGAGGTCGTGGATGCCATCGCCGCCGCTATCATCGACGGCACGGTGCGCGAGGGCGATCAGGTGACGGTCGATGTCGACAAGGACGGCGGCTTTACCGTCGTGTGCGACAACACGCCGGCGGCCACCTACGAGGTCCCCGACGCAGAGTAAATTATGGGGCCGGCTTTAACCGCACCTCATCGCAAAACGCCAAGGGCGGCGGATCCAATCGGGTCCGCCGCCCTTTTTCGTGCGACAATCGATGATGTTGAACGGATGCGATGCAAGGAGCTATGCAGATGAAAAACGAGATCAAGACAAGCGCGCCGGCGGCTGAGATAGCGTCCGCTGCACCAAGGCCCGCGCCGAAACCGGCGCCCAAGCCGTGCGACCCCTACATCCGTGCCGAGAACGAGGACGATGACGGCTACGATCCTTACAGCGATCGCCGCCCCGAGCGCGAGCCGCTGTTCGAAGCCGACCCCTGGCGCTGAGTGCCACCAAAAAGGTCACCAAAAAGTTGCGGTGAAATAGGGACTGTTTTGCGGTTTGACCAGCAAAAACAGCCCTATTTCACCGCAACTGCGTTAGGGATTTTTCTACAGGGGGAGGGTAGTCAAAAAAGCCCCGTCCCAAATTGACTGCTCGGGGAGTCGCATTCGAGCTCGGTTGTCCTCTTAGCCACTCGATATCCTTCGGAGCAATAACGGTGATAAAACTTGCTTAAGTGTTAATCAAGCTACACACAATCTTGCTCTCTAATTAATCAAGAATCGCTATAATTTTGATTAGCTAGAGAGCAAGATTGGAGAATCATGGCATTCAACGACTTGATCGCCCAGAAAATAAAGGACTTTGAACAGCAGGGGGTTCCGCAGGTCTTTGAGCGAGACCTTGATCTAGGAAACCCACAGGAGCCAAAGCGCGACAACATCGTAAATGTGATTGTGGGGGCCCGCCGTTGTGGAAAGACGTATCGCCTGTATCAGGAGATGTGGCGGCTTCAGAACCGGGGCGTCGAGCTTGACCGGATGCTTTACTTCAATTTTGAGGATGAGCGCTTGCGCCCGTATGAGCCATCGCTGCTGGCGGACGTGCTCGACACGTTCTATGCGCTGTATCCTGTTGCTCGAACCGAGGGCGCTTACATTTTCTTTGACGAGATCCAGGAAATTCCCGAATGGGGTGCGTTTCTGCGGCGTGTAGTCGATACGGAGAAAGCGACCGTCTATGTGACGGGATCTTCTTCTAAGATGCTGTCCTCAGAACTTAAGAGCGAGTTCAGGGGTCGTTCTCTTGTGCGAGAGCTTTTTCCGTTGAGTTTTTCGGAATACGTTCGATATAAGACGGGGAGCGTTCTCGAGCCAGATGCGACCTTTTCCCCGAGCGATGCAGCGCTGCTTCGACATCATCTGATCGGGTATCTTGAACGAGGGGGATTCATTGCGACACTTGAGCAGACGCCTGCAGACGCGATTCAGCTGCTACAGGAATATGCTTCGCGAACGGTCGCCATGGACGTCGTTGAACGCTACGACGTCAAGAACCCTCGCCTGGCATCGCTGTTCCTGACGCGGTGTATGGCATCTTCGGGACGAGAGCTGTCGGTGAACAAAGTGTATAACGAGTTCAAGAGCAGGCAGATACCCGTCAGTCGTAATTCGCTCAGCGACTTACTTGAGTATTATGAGGACGCCTACCTGTTGTTTTCTGTGCCGGAGTTCACGCGTTCACTGGCAAATAACATGCGGTCTGCGTCTAAGGTCTACGCTGTCGATCCTGCGATGTTTGGAGCATTCTCTCCCGCATCGGCATTGGACCAGGGCCAGAGGCTCGAGACCGCAGTGTTCAATGCGCTAAGAAGAAGGACTCCCGCGGTGAGGACCGGCTCGGTCTGCCGTCTGCTGATCAAAGAGAAGAGTAAAAGCCATGAGGTGGACTTTGTTGCTGGGGACGCACTTCTCATGCGGGCTTATAGCCTGATTCAGGTGAGCGCGGATATGGCAAGTGAGAAAACGCGCGAGCGCGAAATTGCCGCGCTTGATGCCTCGATGGCCCAGTTCGATCTTGGCGAGTCGGCAATCGTTACCATGGATGAACAGACCGATATTCCATGCGAGCACGGTGTGGTACACGTTATGCCCGCATGGAAGTGGCTCCTTGCCTAATCATCTATGGGCCTGTGGGGTCAGGACCTCCTGGCTCCTTCATCACGGTTGGGGAGCACCTTGCTGTGCCAGGCTAGTCCTGGGCTTTGATGCTCGGCAGGAGAATCTGGGCGAGGTAGTCGGTCTCGAGTTTGGTGGCGGCGTCTGCGTTGCCGTCTTTGCCAACCAGGTCGTTCTTGATCTGGCTATAGGTGTAGCGGTTGCCGGTCGTAAGCTCGACAAGCTCAATGGCCGTGTCCATGGGGTAGGTTGACACGGGGTTCTGCGTCCGTCCGTTGATGGTCTGGGGCACCACGTACGGATAGACGGGGCCGCTGGCGTAGACGGTATAACCGTTGCCTAGATTGGCCGCGCCCAAAACCGTATCGCCTTCATCGGGCGTAAAGCTCTCGCCCTCGCGCACCGCAACGAGCGTCACGAGCGGCGTATTGGCGTCGTCGCCCAGATAGATGCATAGCGTGCTTCCGTTTTGCCAAGTTGCGACCTTGCCGTACCACTCGACGGGAATATCGAGCTGGTAGAGGTCGGTTGCCTTGTGGCGAGCGTCAGCATCACGGGACGCCTGTGCCTTTTGCGCGCTCACGGCATTGACGGCGGCGTCGCGCCGCGCGGTTGCTGCCTGCTGGAGCACTTTGGCAGCCGCAGCGGAGCTCGCACCGCCCTCCTCGGCATACTTGGCGGCGGCATCGATCTGGTCGTCAGTCACCGTGTCGGCCGAAGGCACCTTGAGCTTAAAGGTGGCCTGGGCACTTAAATCCTGTCCATCGCTCTTAACGGTGACCTGCGTCTTGGTGGTCGGGACGGTATAGATGGTGCCGTCGGCCGCGATGGGGGAGGCAGCGATGGAGAGCGTGTAATCGCCGGGCAGCAGTTTGATGCCGCGGCCGTGCTCGTCAACGTAGAGTGTTTCGCTCACAGAAGAGCCGTCGGAGTCCTGGCCACTCACCTGCACGGGGATCTTTGAGCCAGTGGAACAGTCGAGGCCCGCGGCCTGCACGCCAATCTGCACTGACATCATCGTGTGGGCATTGGCGGCGACAGTGGCAGCCTGCTCTTGCTGATATCCGTTCCAGGCAGCATAGCCTGCGCCGCCGGCGACGAGCGCGACGGCCACAACGCCGGCAACCATCAGGTTGCGGCGCTTGGGCGACATCTTGCGATGGCGAACCTCGGCCTCGCGTGCCGAGGGAACGGATGGTAGGGGAATATCGCCCATGGCGATGGTCTCGTCCACGGCTGGTGCGGAACCCAGGCCAGGAAGCTCGCGGGTCAGCGAATCCTCGGCCGGTAAGCTGTCGAGCAAGACGGTTTCCTCGCCCGTGTCGGATTCGGGCTGGTTGCCGGCCTCGTTTTCGGTGTCTTCGTGATCTGCCTCATCCTCGGCAGGCTCAACGTCGCCTGCATCCTGATCATCGGATTGCGCCTCGGTTTCCGGCTCATCCTGCACATCAACGCCCGAATCGTCAAACGCAATCTCATCGAGTGAAATCCGGTCTAAGCTCTCCAAGGCCTCAGCGCAAGCTTCTGCATCTTGGGCCGCATCCTCTTGGCCCGTCGTCTCATCTTTCATATATCCCCCAAGCTCAATATCGGGACAACACTGTACCCAAAAATGGAGCCATATAAAGCGCGTGCGAAATATAAGATCCGATTTAACTCGAGCGCATCGTTCGGCCGCATCCTCGCGGCGGCAAAAGGCCCCCGGAACGCGAACGAATCACATTCCGGGGGCTCTACAATGCGTTGAGTTGCGCGGAGCCGGCTATGCTGCTTCGTGCTCAAGCGATGTCTGCGCCAGGCGCGTTACTCGGCGTGTGCGTAATCCACCTTGGCGCGGCGAGCGGTAGCCTTCTCCCAATCGCTGGTGCCCTCAAAGACATCCTGCTTGTAGGGATTGCGGCCGAGCTTCTTGGCACGGTAGGCGATGTAGATGATCGCGGCGACGTTGGCGACCAGTGCGGCGATCGAGACCGCGGTGGCGGCGCCGGGGTCGAGCGTGGAGTGGGTCACAAAGATGGACTCCTCCTGGAAGTACGGGAACACCTGGGCAAACATGCACCAAATAGCAAGCGTAAAGGCGCGGTTCTGGATCCAGCCGCCCTTGTTCCAGATAAAGGCGGCGACGGTGGGCGCCAGCAGCAGCGCAAAGCCGCAGAACCAGGAGTGGGTGGGCAGGCAGTTGTAGGTGTAGCAGAAGTTCCAGATATCGTAGGCGATGATGTAGACCCAGGTCATATCGGGCCACAGCATGTCGGTCTGATCCTCGGAGGCGTAGACGCTCCACCAACCGGTCATGCAGAAGATGTTGATGATGCCGGCGATGCCGTTGAACACGTTGTTCCAGCCGGCCAGCTGCGTAGCACCTTCGGAGGTGACCCAGGTGGATTCGCCCAGGACAAAGAAGTGATAGGCGCTCTCAAAGTCGGACACGACGGCGATCATGATGTTGATGGCGACGATCACAAACGGCCATGCGCGGAACCAATGCGCCTTGCCGATTTTGCCCCACTGGTACTTAATGGCAATGAAGCCCCAGCAACCGGCCAGCGCCGCGTATACCTTGGCGTAGTGGAACCAGCTGTTCTGGAACACATGGGTGGGGTTGGTGAGCGCCCACTCGGCACCCTGCGAAACGCCGATGGCGATGGCGACGCAGTAGATGGTCATGGCCAGCGGGGCCACGCCAAAGATGATTGCCGCGCCCAGCTTAGTGCGGCGGCCGACCTCGTTGAGCACGATCAGGCCAATAAAGACCATGGCCCAGCCGGCCCAGTGGATAAGGGTATCGCTACCCCAAACATCGAACAGCATGCTGCTCTCCTTTCACACGCCCGCGGCCCCTCTTCCGATCGCGGGCAGTTTGGCCAAATGTCGTCAGTCCTGGGGCTTGCGCTCCGGATACTTGGCGGTATAGCCCTCGATGTGGAGTGTCGAGGCGATGATTTCCTTGACCGTCTCGTCGGGCACATCGGGGTGCGTGCGGATATACATCAACAACCCCATGATGAGGGTGTAGAACGTCTCGTAGACATGGTCGATGCGTAGCTCATGATGGGCGACAAAGTCCACCACGGTAGTGTCGCAGATGTATTGCGCCACGCGCTGGACCACGTTGTGCAAAAAGCCGCCGTAGAGCGCGCCGCTGCTTGAGGTGAGCGTACTCGGCAGCTCGTGGCCGCTGGCGACCAGACGCTTAAAGAGCGGGGCGACGGTGTCGAGCGCGCCCTCGATATCGCCAACGGTGCGGCTGGCATTCCACTGCTCGAGCTCGGAGATAAAGCCGTCGATTGCCTCGTCCATGACGGCGGTGACGGCGGCGTCCATGTCGGCGAAGTAGTGGTAGAACAGCGAGCGCGTGCAGCCGGCTCGCTTGGTCACGGCCGAGACGGATAGATGCGACACGCCCAGCTCGGAGCTCACGGTGCGCACGGCGGCGAGAATCTCGCGTCGGCGCTCGTCGCCCGTCAGGCGCTTTGCCGTGCTGTCGGGCGCGGGGACGGCGTCGGCCACAGAGGTGTTCGCTGCGTTACTGCTCATGCGCTTGCCGCCTTTCATCCGTTTGAGCCTGACCGTTCGCCTAACAGTCTTGAATATTGTTGACGGTTCGTCAATACTGTTTTTGACACAATGTCAACAATAACGGGTGAACGGCGTGGGGGCATGTCGAGCCCGTAAAAAGAGGGGCGCCGCGGTCTCGCCGGGCTGTGGCAAGAGAAGGGACAACCATGATTCTCAACGGACCGGGAATTAGCTACACCGAGCCCGATATCGGTTCGGAGTTTGTGCCGCCGCTGCCGGAGCATCCGCGCGAGGCCATCGTCAAGCTGTGCGAGCACTGCACCAACCGTCTGCTGCATCGCGATGAGCTGCTGGGCTACGAGTACTGGTCGTTTGCCGAGGCCGCGACCGACGAGCAGGCCGAGGTGCTCTGCAAGATGAAGATGCGCCGTCCCTACACGCTGCCCGAGATGATCAAGCTCACCGGCATGCCCGAGGCCCAGATCGAGAAGATGCTCGACGACATGAGCTACACGGGCCTGCTCGAGTACAACTGGGAAAACCCCGAGCGCGCCAAGCAGTGGGTGCTGCCCATGCTGGTACCGGGTTCCGCCGAGTTCCTCAACATGCGCGTGAGCCAGCTCGAAGAGCACCCGGTCTACGCCAAGTTCTTTGAGCAGGCGTCCAAGGGACCGCTGTCCAAGGCCACGCCGATGGTGCCGCCCGGAGGCGCCGGCATCGGCATGCACGTCATTCCGGTCGAGAAGGCTATCGATGCCGCGAGCACGTCGGTGCCGATCGAGCATATCGAGCATTGGCTCGACAAATACGAGGGTAAGTATGCCGCCAGCACCTGTAGCTGCCGCGCGAGCCGTCGCGTGATGGGTGAGGGCTGCGCCGACGACCCCGCCGACTGGTGCATTGCCGTGGGCGATATGGCCGACTATGTGGTTGAGACCGACCGCGGCCATTACGTGACGCGCGACGAGGTCTACGACATCCTGCGCCAGGCCGAGGACAACGGCTTTGTGCACCAGATCACCAATATCGACGGCGAGAACAAGATCTTCGCTATCTGCAACTGCAACGTCAACGTGTGTTATGCCCTGCGCACCTCTCAGCTGTTCAACACGCCCAACCTGTCGCGCTCGGCCTATGTCGCCAAGGTCGAGAAGGACAAGTGCGTTGCCTGCGGTCGCTGCGTTGAGGTGTGCCCGGCCGGCGCCGCCAAGCTCGGCCAGAAGCTCTGCAGCAAAAAGGCCGGCGGCCGCGTGCCCGAGTATCCGCGCCAGGAGCTGCCCGACGCCACCAAATGGGATCACACCAAGTGGTCGCCCAACTACCGCAACGACAACCGTATCGAGACGCATGAGTCCGGCACCGCTCCCTGCAAGACGGCCTGCCCCGCGCACGTTGCCGTTCAGGGCTATTTGAAGCTCGCGGCTCAGGGTCGCTATGACGAGGCCCTAGCACTCATTAAGCGCGAGAACCCGCTGCCCGCTATCTGCGGCCGTGTGTGCAACCGCCGCTGTGAGGATGCCTGCACCCGCGGCCGTGTGGACGCCGCCGTGGCTATCGACGAGGTCAAGAAGTTTATCGCCCAGCGCGATCTGGATGCCGCGACCCGCTATGTCCCACCTGTGGTGACGCCGACGCGCGCTGGCGGCTTCGATCAGAAGATTGCCATTATCGGTGCCGGTCCGGCCGGCCTGTCCTGTGCCTTCTATCTGGCCGAGAAGGGCTACAAGCCCGTCGTATTCGAGAAGAACGAGCACCCGGGCGGCATGCTCACCTACGGTATTCCCAGCTTTAAGCTGCAGAAGGATGTTATCGAGGCCGAGGTCGAGGTCATTCGCCTGATGGGTGCCGAGTTCCGCTATGGCGTGGAAGTCGGTCGAGACGTGACGCTCGACGAGCTGCGCGCGCAGGGCTTTAAGGCCTTCTACGTTGCCATTGGCTGCCAGGGCGGCCGCCTCGCCGGTATTCCGGGTGAGGATGCCGAGGACGTGGCCGTGGCCGTCGACTTTTTGCGCGAGGTCAACAGTGGCAAGATCGACGCGCTGCCCGGCCGCACCATTGTGGTGGGCGGCGGCAACGTGGCCATCGACGTTGCCCGCAACGCCTGCCGTCTGGGCTCTGAGCATGTTGAGATGTTCTGCCTGGAGAGCGAGGCCCAGATGCCCGCCAGCGAGGAGGAGCGTCGCGAGGCCGTTGAGGACGGCGCTCACATCAGCTGTGGCTGGGGCCCCAAGGAGATTCACTTGGACGAGGCCGGTCGTGTGTGCGGTATCACCTTCAAGCGCTGCACGCGTGTCTTTGACGACGAAGGCCGTTTTGCGCCCGAGTACGACGAGAACGATCTGCGCCGCGTCGATGCCGATCGTGTCGTCATGTCGATCGGGCAGTCCATTGTGTGGGGCGACCTGCTGGCTGGCTCCAAGGTGGAGCTCGGCCGCGGCCAGGGTGCCCTTGCCGATCCCCAGACCTATCAGACCGCCGAGTCCGACATCTTTGTGGGCGGCGACGTCTACACCGGCCCCAGCTTTGCCATCGACGCTATCGCCGCCGGCCACGAGGCCGCGGTGTCCATCCATCGCTTTGTGCAGCCGGGCTCCACGCTCACCATCGGCCGCAATCAGCGCCGCTACACCGCGCTCGACCGCGACGACGTTGTGCTCGAGAGCTACGACAACGCGAGCCGCGAGGTTGCGCATGTGGACCGCGAACGCGAGAAGGCTGCGCCGTTTAGCGAGTATGTTGAGACCTTTACCGAGGAGCAGGTGCGCGCCGAGACCGCCCGTTGCCTGGGCTGCGGCGCCTCGATCGTCGACCCCAACAAGTGCATCGGCTGCGGCCTGTGCACCACCAAGTGCGCGTTCGACGCCATCCATCTGGATCGCGACCGCCCCGAGTGCTCAACGATGGTCAAATACGAGCAAAAGCTCCCAAGCCTGGGCAAGTACGCGCTCAAGCGCGCCATCAAGATTAAGTTCGGTCGCAAGTAAGTAGCCATAACGGGAACGGCGGAAGAAAAAGTGCATGAATTGGGGATCGTTTACCACATCATTCGCGATGTCGAGAATGTAGCGCGCGCTCATGGCGTGCGTCGCGTTTCGAGCGTAACGTTGCTGTTGGGCGAGGTCTCGGGCGTCGTTCCCGACTTGCTGCTCGACGCTTGGCGCTGGGCAGCAGATAAAAAGCCTATCGCGCAGGGCGCGGAGCTTGTTGTGGAGCCCGTCGAGGCTGTGACGCATTGCGAGGCATGTGGCCGCGACTACGCGACGGTCGAGCACGGCAAGACCTGTCCCCATTGCGGTAGCGGCGAGACATACCTGCTGCAGGGCCAAGAGGTCATGATCAAACAGATCGAGACCCCCGAAGAGGATCCGGCAGACGCTGCTCCTGACGGCCTCTCCGACGCCCCCGACGCCGTCGATGCCGCCAACCCCCTCCACATCGTCTAGGATCCCCTATAAGTTGCGGTGAAATAGTTCCTAAATCCAGCCTTCTGGCTCTTAAACAAGAACTATTCCACCGCAACTATTTTGAGTGGTTTCGTAGACCATAAGTCACGAAAAAAGTCAAGCCATGTCTGTTTAAACAAAATGGCGGCAGTACAAGCGCATTCGCGCTTGCCTAAAATCGATATTAATGAACAGCTTGCTTGTATCTATAAAATACATAGCTTGATGAGCGACGCCTTGTCGTGTAATGAGTCAAAAAGCAGTAACGTAATCAACTTGTAACAAACCTAGGCGTTTAAACAAATAATCCAACCTTTTGCGGATTTAGCTATAATTCCACAATCCAAACAGGTATACTCCTTTCATGTCGTGTAGGAAATACG
>DBFDDV010000048.1:0-2393 GCA_048302525.1 Collinsella sp.
GATCGCGTCGAAAATGTTGGTGTAAGGGTGACGCCCTAGCGCCCGTTTAACGAAGAACGGCCTTCGTCCTAGAATCTGAAATCACCACAACAACAGGTTCTAGGAAAGGACGAAGACCGCTATGGAAATCTTATCAGACCCGACGCCGGACATGCTCGCCATGCCCCGTTTCGACGACGGCGCCATCGACATGCAGGAGCTGCTCAGGCGTCTCGCCGAGCAGGTCGTGAACGCCGTGATGGACGCCGAGGCCGACCAGCTCTGCGGTGGCGGGGGGAACAGCCGAAACGGCTACCGCGAGAGGTCGCTCGCCACCTGCGTCGGCACGCTGACGCTGCGCATCCCCAAGCTGCGCTCCGGCAGCTTCTTCCCCGAGGACGTGCTCGAGCGCTACCAGCGCGTCGACCGCGCCCTCGTGGCCGCCGTGGCCGAGATGTACGCCACGGGCACCAGCACCCGCAAGGTGCAGAGGGTGGCCGAGAAGATGGGCGTCTCCAGACTCTCGAAGGACCAGGTGAGCGCCATCGCCTCGAGCCTGGACGCAGACATCGAGGACCTGTGCGCAAGGCCGCTCGGCGGCTCGCCGGTGCCCTACGTCTGGCTCGACGCGACCTACGTCAAGTGCCGCCGCGAGGGGCGCGTCGCCTCCACCGCCGTGGTCACCGCCATCGGCTGCGATGCGGGCGGCTGGAGGCGCGTCCTGGGCGTCGACGTGGTCGACACCGAGTCCTACGACTCGTGGCTCGCCTTCCTGCGGGCTATCCGCTCGCGCGGGGCGGCGGGCGTGCGGCTCGTCGTCTCGGACGCCCACCCGGGGCTCGTCCGGGCGCTCGGCGAGGTCTTCCAGGGCGCCGCGTGGCAGCGCTGCGCGGTCCACCTCATGCGCGACTGCATGCGCGAGGCCGGCTCCTGGCAGCTCAGGCGCCGCGTGGGCAGGATCGTGTCGCAGGTGTTCCGCGGGCGCGACGCCGCCACCGTGACGGCCATGTACCACGCGGCGTGCGACATGCTGGAGGGGTGCTGCCCCAGGGCGGCGGCGGTGCTGGAGGAGGCCGAGCCCGACGCGCTGGCCTACCTCGACTTCCCGCCGACCCACTGGAAGCGCCTGCGCACCAACAACGTGCAGGAGAGGACCAACCGGGAGATAAAGCGCAGGTCGCGCGTCGTGCAGGTGTTCCCCTCCACGGGCTCGCTGGTGCGGCTCGCGGGCGCGGTCATGTGCGAGCAGGACGAGATATGGCAGGAGTCCAGGTACTTCTCGGAGGTGAGGATGAACGAGCTCTACGATGACGGTCGCACTCGGGGAATCGACGGTCCCGTCGATTGGGCGCGGCTTGAGGCGGAGGCCAGGAAGATGCTCGAGTCCGGCCTCGAGCTTGCGGACAGGGTCGAGGCGGCATAGGATATCAACCGTATTCCAGATTCTAGGACGCCGGGCCGACTCGCTTCGGATGGGGCTCTACACCAACTTTCTCGACACTACCTCTTATTCCAAAGGCGTATTTAAAACCCAGCCCCACTGAGGCGTAGCGGTAGTGTGGTAGTAGTTCAGCCACCAGGCCAGTGATGTCGTCCTGATGTAGCCGATGTTATCCATAACCATACCGTTACCGACGTAAATAGCAATGTGTCCCCAGCGAGCCCCCGCATTTGTATGCGTATGAGTAGGGACCGCAACTATCATTCCAACCTTAAGCTGCGATATATCTCGACTGTGACACCAATTCCAAAACATGTCGCATGCGTCACCGTTGGGATAAGACCCTAGCACGGGATAAAAAACCTCGCTAACCCACTCCGAGCACAACCCCACTCCAGGAGAAGGAACGTTGTAGCAGCGGCCAACAATTTGAGACTGAGAGGAAGTGTGGGCAGAACGTTCGGGCTCTACCCAAGCACCAGCTGCATTAAAGAAATACTCGCCATTATCGATACTGTTCCAGCCGGTTGCCATTTGACCTGACGACATAAGGTAATACCATAGCCTGTCAGCATCGCGGAACCAGCCTGTATTCATAACGCCAGATTCGTTGTCGAGGTGATACCACCTCTCGCCAATTAATTGCCAACCGTGCTGCAGCACCCCGTCTGAATCTGTGTAAAACCACGTCTGAGCAGCGGAAGACCAATACCAGCCTACCATGGGCTTTCCTTCGGCGTCGTTGAGCTTAATCGCGCCCACGCTGTCCTTGACACCCGTTAACACAATTGCTCCACTGCCGCACGCATAATATGCGCTTCCATCTTGCGAGAAGATCCAGGCGTTGCACTCTAATGCACCACCGCTATCGGGATCCAAATAATAAATAGAGCCATTCACAGTTTGAAAACCTAGGAGCATGGCACCATTATTGTTAGGATCAAGCCAATACCAGTTAGAGCCATAGTAAAAC
>DBFDDV010000049.1:0-15657 GCA_048302525.1 Collinsella sp.
GTAGCTTTTTTAGCGAGCGGGCGAGTCCGCCGGCAGGCGGGCGAAGCCGGTGCGGATCCGCGCAGCGGATGCGCGGAATCCTATACGCCGCACCAATTGAAATCGAAAGCCTCCGGCAACGGGGGCTTTTCTTTTACGCCGGCACCGCACGGATTCGAACCTCGGTCGAGGCGCGAGCATCTTAATCATCATTTCGTAAAATTTTTCCAAATTGTCGCTTGACCCATCGAGGGGTCACGTGCATAATAATCCGTGCGTTGCGGCGTTACCTCAGCTGGATAGAGGGTCTGACTACGAATCAGAACGTCATAGGTTCGAATCCTATACGCCGCACCAATTGAGTTTTAAGCCTCCGGAAACGGGGGCTTTTCCTTTACGGGGGCATTGCGGAGATTCGAACCTCGTTCGAGGCGCGAGCGTCAAGAAAACGCGGAGCGTTTTTAGCGAGCGGGCGAGTCCGCCGGCAGGCGGGCGAAGCCGGTGCGGATCCGCGCAGCGGATGCGCGGAATCCTATACGCCGCACCAATTGAGTTTTAAGCCTCCGGAAACGGGGGCTTTTCTTATATCGCGATGCACCGAAGATCGTGCCAAGCCCTCCAAATGAGTAAAAATCAAATTCGATAACTTTTTTTGAAAAAACGCTTGACCATTATTCAGTCTATGTGCATAATAATCAACAAGTCGCGGCGTTACCTCAGCTGGATAGAGGGTCTGACTACGAATCAGAACGTCATAGGTTCGAATCCTATACGCCGCACCATTTGAGATTAAAGCTCCCGGTAACGGGGGCTTTTCTTTTACGTAAGCACCGCATGGATTCGAACCTCGGTCGAGGCGCGGGCGTGAAGAAAACGCGGAGCGTTTTTAGCCCGCGGGCGAGCGCGCCGGCAGGCGGGCGAAGCCGGTGCGGATCCGCGCAGCGGATGCGCGGAATCCTATACGCCGCACCATTTGAGATTAAAGCTCCCGGCAACGGGGGCTTTTCTTTTACGCCAGCTTGAGTGCTTTCGTCCAAAGGGACGATTTCCTGTCGACTCGTGTAAGATTCCGAGTAGATGTCGCGACTTATTCGCGACCACTCCTTCTTCAAACGACCGATCAGGGTGATATTTCGTGGCAGAGCGTCCGACATACAAGCTCAGGTTTCTCGATCCCAAGAAGCGCTTTCCGGCGATGCCCGAGCAGCCTGCGGGACGCTCATATGGCGTGGTCTGGAAACTCTTTGGCGAGGATCAGCATGAATCTTGTTATGTCGTCGAATTCGTTGGCAAAAGTCATGTGTCGCTTTTGGGCTACGTAAGTGTTTCGGGTGAGGTGTACAAGGTGGACCGCCCCGTTAGCGAGGTTCCGCTGCCCAACGATCCCGACATGGAACTGGTCCTTGACGAGTCCGATTCCAGCGTCGGTGAGATTGCGGTCAGGGGCACCGATGGGACGATGCGCTCCCGGGCGCGAGTCATCGGCTCTCCCGAAGGCCCCATGCGCGAACAATCCGATCGCGAGACGTGGAATTCGACGCGCAGCCTTCGCTACGGCGAGTTCATGGCCTCGATGTTCTTGCGTTACGTGATATTCGCCGATTCTGAAAACGCTGTCTCAGGCACGGCAGACGGTGACGGCCTCGACGAGGGCATGAAAAATGCCGTCGACAAGATCAAACTTGTAAAACTCCCCGAGCCGGTTGAGGTGCTGCTGGGTTTTGATTCCACACCGCTGCCCGATGCAATCGAAACATTGCTCTACCGCATTGACCATACAGATAATCCAAGTGGCATTGAGCGCTATGCCGCCGCTTTGATGGGCGAAGTTGATCTGCCTCGCCTGCGCACCATCGCGGCCAAAACCGAAATGAGCCTGGCGCGCATCGATCGCTCGAGACTCTTCTATCTCAATTTTGATCGTAGCCTGCTGGACCAGGACGAGATCGATGCCCTGCTTGCCATCGAGTGCCGCCTGAACCGCCTATCGGGCATCCTTGAGCGTATTGGGGCAGGGTTGGGCCCCGTTGCCTCGTCGCCAAGCTTTGAGGGCTGCTCGCTCTTTGATCTATGGCATATCAGCAAGACGACAGACGACGTTCCTCGCTTGCTCGAAACGCTGTCGAATGACAACCCGTGGGCCAAGCCGGGGACGGTTGCGTGCCGGCCGGGTGGCGAGTGGGACGTTCGCACCCGTTTTGCACGTATCGTAGAGGCGCTCAACGTGGTCACGCGGCTCGACTACACCTATCGAGCGAACGTCGCCGAGGGCATCATGTTGGTGCGATTTGGCCGCACGGTTGTCGATGCTATGCCGCAGCGCGAATACGATGCTCAAGATGACGCCTGGCGTGAGGTGGATGAGCCTAAGCGCGCAGCATGGGCCACTGAGCACGATGCGCGTATTGTGCTTACACTCGCGGCGGCTTGCTTTGCCGCGGGCGCCTGCATCACGCGCTGCTATGTGCAGATTGCTGCTCCCGACAGTGAGCAGGGCGAGCGCGTTGTCGCAACGTATTTCTTTGGGCGAGCGGCCTATCTGGCCGATTGCGCGCCTGTCGCCAAGGATCTTGAGAGCATGGACATGGACGATATGCCGTGCAAGCGTGTGCTTGAGGCGTATGAGTCAACCGCTCCGGAGACGATTGAGCCTGCGGGGGTTCATGCTCGTCCGCGTGATGACCATCGCACGCTGCCGCCGGCGCTGCGCGATCTGCTGCTTGCCGATACGGCTGACGAGTTGGAGGTCATGGAAGAGGACGACGACCCATACGTGGCGCGTGTTGTTGAATTGCGCGAGCAGGCAAAAGTCGACCGTACAGGTGCTTTTGAAGGCTTTTCCCGGCTTGTCGAGGAGTTGGAGGCTAAGTGCGCCGTCGCCGAGCTTTTGGCGACGGGCCCGGTTCAAACGCAGTTTTGCGATAACCAGCTGGTGCGCATGGTGCTACCGGTGTTGGAAGAAGACCGCTCTGTGCGAATCCTACGTGCGCCCGATGCGCTGTATTTTGCCCAGCACGAGATTTGCAGCTTTTACGCCGAGCAAGAGGACTTTGAACGAGCGCTGCCCGAGGTGCGCCATCTTTACGATCTGGCGCGCTCGTCCATGCAATCGCACTTTGCGCTCATCAACGTGCTTGCGCGTCTGGAGCGCTTTGACGAGATTATCGAGGTGGCGCGCCACGGCCTACGTATTGCCAGCGATCGTTCTGCAATCGGCTACCTGTTCTATCGCTTGGCGTTTGCCTATTGGAATTGCGATCAGCTCGACCTGGCGCTGGCTTGTTACCGTCTAGTGCCGCGCGGCGAGGAGTCGGGCAGCAGCGCGTTGGAAGAAATGCAGGGCCTTATGAACGAGATGGGCGTCAGCGAGCCTCCGACGTTCGAGGAAGCGGTCGAGACCATCCGCAAGGCTGGACTCGAGCTGCCGCCAGTGTCCGCCGTGACGAATCAGCTGGCAGATGCCGCTGTTCAACTGGTCGACAACGGCTTCTTTTTCCTGGCACGCGGTTGCATCTTCCAAATGTGGCGCACCATGGGCAACGACGAGCTCGGCTCCCTCAACCGCTCGCTGGGGTAGGGGCGAAGGCTGCAAGGAGGAAAGGCCGCTAGGCAATTAGAAAATTCCCTCTTGCTCAACTTCGGCTGTTTGGTTACTATAGAACGGCTGTTACGGAGAGCTGACCGAGAGGCCGAAGGTGCTCGCCTGCTAAGCGAGTATGCCCCAAAAGGGCATCTGGGGTTCGAATCCCCAGCTCTCCGCCAGTATGACTTTAAAGAAGGGTTCCGAAAGGGGCCCTTTTTAGTTGAACCACGTTAGCTGGGGATTCGAACCCTCAAAAAAAGAGGCATCCTTTCGGACGCCTCCTTTCAGTGGGCTGATTATTCTTGCGCCCTACATCTCAGGAGCCTTGGCTACGGTCTCGCTCTCTGCCGCAAGTGGGCGGTTGTCGATGCGGCGGCCCAAGCGATCGAGCTTCACGAGCAGCCATTCAATGGGATTCGGCCCCGAGCCTTCCTCGTCGGCAACCAAATCCACGACGGCAATCTTGGTGCCATCCTGCTTGAGCGTAACGCTGCCTACCTTGTCGCCCACATGCACCGTGCCCGAAAGATCGTCGTAGCTAACCTTTTCGGTCACCTCGCCGGCAAGAGAAAACACGGTCGCTTGCGCCGTGGGATCGGCGAGCGTGGCGTCGATTGTCTTATCCGTCCAGTCGGTTTGACTAATGCGCGCCATAAGCGGGTTGCCGTTGGCGGTCTTTTCTTGCGTGTTGGCGATTGCGACCGTCACCTTGTGGTCGTAGTACCAGTTGGCAAGGGTGGCGGTATCGGTAAAGCGCTGATCGGTGGTGGTGGAGTTCAAAATAACGGTGTAGATCTCGTCGCCGTCGCGGTTGTAGGCGCTTGTAAAGCAATAGCCCGCGTCGTCGGTGGTGCCGGTCTTGCCGCCGATGTTGCCATCTTGGCCCAGCAAATAGTTATGCGTGTCCATGGAATGCGAATGGTCGGTGCCGTCGGCGCCCGTGACTTCGATCCAGGAATCCTCGCTCGCTACGACCTCGCGGATCGTGTCGTTTTTCATGGCCTCCTGCATCATCAGCGCTACGTCGTGTGCGGTTGAGTGCATATTGCCAGCCCACTCATCAAAGTCCAGACCATGCGGGTTTTCAAAAAGCGTACCGGTGCAGCCGAGCTTCTTAGCGCGCTCGTTCATGGCCTTCACAAATGTGGCCTCGGCGTCTTTGGTCTTAGGGTCGATTTTCTTGCCCACATATTCGGCGAGCACGATGGCGGCGTCGTTGCCCGAGGGAATCATCAGGCCGCGCAGTGCCTGCTCCACGGTAAGCTCGTCGCCTTCGAGCAAGCCGGCG
Organism: Collinsella sp.; assembly: GCA_048302525.1. Classification (GTDB taxonomy): domain Bacteria; phylum Actinomycetota; class Coriobacteriia; order Coriobacteriales; family Coriobacteriaceae; genus Collinsella. The sequence goes on from DBFDDV010000049.1 coordinate 4,851, forward strand.
GTCGAATTACCCACAGTGGCTGCGGCGTTGCTCACTGTGACCTTCTCGTCCATCTTGCAATTCTCGACGGTTAGGATTGCGGTCATGACCTTGGTGATCGAGGCAATCTTGACCTGCTCATCGGCGCCGCGGGCATAGTAGACGGTGCCGTCTTTGCCCATGACGAGGGCATTGGTCGCATCGATATCGGGCAGGTTTTCGGCCGTGATACCGCGCACATCGGCGGTTTTGCCGCAAACATTGTCGGTCGTGAGCACTTGGGCGCCGGCGACGGTGGGCACGCCGGCGGCAAGGGCGATAGCGCAGACAAAGCCGGCGGCAAGCTGGGCTGAGCGCTTTGCAAAAGAGGTGAGGGACTTCACAGATTTCGCTTTCGACGGGATGGTCTCTTCTGAAACTAGAGTATATCGTTTGCCGGCGTCGGCGATCATCGCGTGCGCGCTTGGCCCACATCCGCACCCGAACGGGCACAAGGGTGCTTAAGGCCGACTTAATCACCCACGCTTGTTGTGTGTGGCGGGCGCCCCCTCGGGCATAATGGGGCGCGAGAGGAGCACGCATGAACGAGCGCATACTGGTAGTTGATGACGAGAAGGCCATTGCCGACCTAGTGGGCATCTACCTTACAAAAGAGGGCTTTGATGTCCAGATTGCCTATAGCGGGGCCGATGCTGCCAAGGCGATTTTGGAGCAGGAGTTCGATCTGGCGCTGCTTGATGTCATGCTGCCCGATATCGATGGGTTTGAGCTGCTGCGTACGATCCGTTCCAGCCATACCTATCCCGTGATCATGCTGACGGCGCGCGATACCCAGCAAGACAAGATCGGGGGCCTTTCGCTTGGCGCGGACGATTACGTGGTTAAGCCGTTCCGTCCGCTGGAGCTCATCGCGCGCGTGCACGCTCAGCTTCGCCGCTACACCAGCTACGGTAGCCGTGCACAGGCGGCCGAGTCGCCGACCATTCAGCTCGACGGCTTGGAGATCAACCGCGATGCTCGTTCCGTGACAGTGGACGGTTCACCGGTACGCCTCACACCCACCGAGTATTCAATCTTGCTGTATCTGGTCGAGCATCGCGGCAGCGTGGTGGCCGTGGAGGACCTGTTCCGCGCGGTGTGGAGCGAGGATTTTATGCCCGGCTCCAACAATACGGTGATGGTGCATATTCGCCACTTGCGCGAAAAGATCGGCGACGACGCACAAAAGCCACGCTTTATCAAAAACGTCTGGGGCGTCGGCTACATCATCGAATAACGCTTTTCGCTTGTGAGGATCTTGATATGACAAAAGACGATAGGCAAACGTTCGAGGTGCCCGATCGGCTCTTTGAATACGTGAGGTCGGTCGTCGACAACCGCGCGCTTGCAACGGTGCTGCTCTTTTTGCTGAGCCTGCTGCTGATTGGCATCGACAACATCGCCGGAATCTTGACGGTGCTGCTTGCCGGCTTTTTGCTGATCGATCGATTTGAGATCGTGCGCCGCTGCATGGTGATTGGCGGCGCCGCGTGGGCCATGACGTTGGCGATTGGCGCCATGGCGCTCGGCGGCATCGAAGGGCCGGTGCTGTTCGATGCCGGCTTTGTATTCAACATGCTTGGCTTTGTGCTGGCGCTTGCCGCGTGCGTGCTGTACTTGTGTGGCCGCGCCCTGTACTACCAGGGCTACGAACAGGGCGAGCAGCATGCCGATTGTGTGCTGGCCGCTCGTATTCAAGATCGCCTGATCGATCACCCCGACACCTGGGACAACATCGACGGCGACTTCTTGGAGGTCGAGGGCGCCCTTAACCGCGTGCGTGACCGTGAGCGCAAGGTGCAACAGGCCTTGCGTGACGAGTCGCATCGCAAGGACGATCTGGTCACGTACTTGGCACATGACCTACGCACCCCGCTTGCCAGTGTGGTGGGCTATCTTTCGCTGCTGCAAGAGGCTCCTGAGCTGCCGGTTGAGCAACGTGCGCACTTTACGGGCGTGGCTCTCGACAAGGCGCACCGGCTCGATGCACTCATCGAAGAGTTCTTCGATATCACACGCTTTGACTTCCACGATATCGTGCTCACGCGCGGCTATGTTGATCTGGGGTTGCTGCTGGCTCAGGTGGCTGACGAGTTCTATCCCATCCTCAACGAGCAGCATAAGGAAGCCCAAGTTGATATTCGCGAGGACCTGACGGTGCTCGTGGATGGCGACAAGATGGCTCGCGTGTTCAACAACATCATGAAAAACGCCGTCGCCTATAGCTATGAGGGCTCGACTATCACGATTGAGGCCAGACGCCGGGACGACGGTGGCGTGCGCGTGCGCTTTATCAATCAGGGCGATCCCATCCCTGAGGCAAAGCTCAAGGTGATCTTTGAGAAGTTCTATCGCCTGGATGCGGCGCGTGCGACCAATCGCGGCGGCGCTGGACTGGGGCTTGCCATCGCCAAGGAGATCGTATGCGCGCACGGCGGTACCATCGCATGCGAATCGACGCCCGAGCATACTGTTTTTACTATCGAGTTGCCCGCCACGTAGCGTAGGCGCCCTTACAAACACTTGACAATGCGCTCACGTGCATATGAGCCGCGATTCCTACTATCGATACTGCTGAATTGATATCGATGTGGAGGTATGCGGTATGACGGCTGCTGCGGCTGTGGAGCCCACGGAGCTTGAAGAACTCATGAAAGCGCAGGTCGAGGCCGCGCGCGAGCGCGAGGTTGGGGATGCGACTCGCCCCACGGCAGAGGATCTTGCCGCCTCGCCGACGCGTATCGATGTCGAGGGCCTCGACCTGTTCTATGGCGACCACCATGCGCTCAAGGACGTGAATATCAAGATCCGCGACAAGCAGATCACCTCGTTCATCGGGCCTTCGGGCTGCGGAAAGTCCACGTTGCTGCGCTGCTTTAACCGCATGAACGACGGCATCAAGGATTGCCGCATCGAGGGCAAGATTGCGCTCGATGGTCAAGATATCCTGGGCGACTACGACATCTGCCGCTTGCGCCAGCGCGTGGGCATGGTGTTCCAGCGCCCCAACCCGTTTCCCATGAGCATCTACGACAACGTCGCGTATGGTCCGCGCGGTATGGGTGTGCGCGATCGCGCTGCGCTGGATGAGCTGGTCGAGGACTCCCTTCGTCGCGCTGCGCTATGGGATGAGGTCAAGGACAAGCTCAAAGAGTCGGGTCTGGGTCTTTCGGGCGGCCAGCAGCAGCGTCTGTGCATCGCCCGCGCACTTGCCGTGCAGCCCGACATTCTGCTGATGGACGAGCCGACCTCGGCACTCGACCCTGTGTCGACGCTGGTGGTGGAGCAGCTGGCCTGTGAGCTCAAAGAGACCTGCACGCTCGTGGTCGTTACGCACAATATGCAGCAGGCGGCGCGTATCTCCGATTCGGTCGCATTCTTTTTGCTGGGTGAGCTGGTGGAGCACGCGCCCACCGCGCAACTCTTCAAGAATCCGACCGATCCGCGCACGGCGGATTATTTGACGGGGCGTTTTGGCTGATACCATCTAGTAAAGGTACCTTTAGGGTTAAGATGCGGTCATGCCGGCCGCAAAGGGGTTCAACATGATCTATTACGTCGAGGACGATGACAACATCAGGGATTTGACGGTCTATGCGCTGCGCAAGCAGGGGATTGAGGCCGAAGGCTTTTCGTGCGACGGTGAGTTTAAGGCTGCCGTGGCGCGACGGGTACCCGATGCCGTCCTGCTCGACATCATGCTGCCCGATACCGATGGCTTGGCGATTATGCGTCGACTGCGTGCCGATCGCCTGACGGCGACGGTGCCCATCATGATGCTTACCGCCAAGGATACCGAGCTCGACAAGGTGATGGCGCTCGATGGCGGTGCCGACGATTACCTGACTAAGCCGTTTTCGCTCATGGAGCTCGCCAGCCGCTGCCGCGCACTGCTGCGTCGCGGCGGCATGGTCAAACAGGCAAGCGATGTGCTCAGCGTGGGCGACATTGTGCTCTCGCCCAGCCATCGTGAGGTGACTGTTGCCGGCGAGTCGCTTAAGCTCACCCTGCGCGAGTTCGACCTGCTCGAGTACCTCATGCGCAAGCCCGGCGTGGTCTTTACCCGCGAGTCGTTGCTGCAGAGCGTGTGGGGCTGGGACTTCGACGGCGGTTCGCGCACCGTTGACGTGCACGTGCAGACGCTTCGCCAAAAACTGGGCGAGCATGCCAGCGCCATCGAGACCGTGCGCGGCGTGGGCTACCGCTTGGCCGAGCCTTCTGCCGGTGATGGTGCCGAAGGTGACGACACCGCGGCCACCGCATCGGAGGAGTAACCCGTGGTCTTCGCCCCCCAGGGAAAACATACGCTGTCGCACCGCGTTTTTGTGACGATCTTTGTCTGCGCCATGGCGGTTATCGTGGCGTTTACGGTGCTGGGTGCGTTCTTTGTGCAAAACACCTTGGCGGATGCCACGAGTGCCAACCTGGCGCAAGAAACCGAGCTCATTGCTGCCGCCCTCGACGAGCAGCAGGAGCCCATCCCGTTCTTGCGTAGCCTCGATCGAGAGGACTTGCGCATCACGCTGATTAACAAGGATGGATCGGTTGCCTACGACAACGAGGCGTCGCCTTCCACACTGCCCAACCATGGCGATCGCCCCGAGGTCATCGAGGCCTTTGAGAGTGGTTCGGGTTCCGCGGAGCGCGCAAGCTCTACGCTCGACGAGATTATGCTGTATCGCGCCGTCGCCCTTGATAACGGCCAGGTTGTCCGCTTGGCGCAGGCCCAGCCTGGCGTTGCGGCGATTTTGCTGTCGATGGTGGCGCCGATGCTGCTTATCGCAGCAGCGGGTGCGGTACTCTCGTTTTTTATGGCGCGCCGCGAGTCCCGTGCCATCATCGCGCCTTTGCAAGAGGTGGATTTGGACCACCCACGCCGTAGCTATGAGCACGCCTATGCCGAGATGGTCCCCATGCTTGAGCGTATTGAGTCGCAGCGCCAGGAGCTCAAGCGCCAACTGGCGGTGCTGGCGGACAACGACCGTATGCGCCGCGAGTTCACGGCGAATATCACCCATGAGCTCAAGACGCCGCTTACGGCGATTTCGGGCTATGCCGAGCTCATCGCAAACGGCATGGTCGAGGGCGAGGGCGACCTGCGCAACTTTGGCGGTCGCATCTATCGTGAGGCGGGCCGCTTGGCAGCGCTTGTCAACGATATCCTTACGCTGTCTAACTTGGACGAGGCCGAGCGTGCAACTGAGGGCGAGGCGGTGCCCATTGGTTCCACGGAGCCTATTGAGCTCTCGCGTGCCATCTACGCGGTTGAGCAGCGTCTTGAACAGGTCGCCCGTCAGGCGAATGTGACGATAAGTCATGAGACCAAGCCTGTGGTCATCGAAGGCGTGTCGCGCTTGATTGACGAGCTCATCTATAATCTGGCAAGCAACGCCATCCGCTACAATCGACCCGGCGGTGCGGTTACGCTGCAGTGCGGCACCAACGACGAAGGCCATCCGTTCCTTGCGGTCGCCGACACGGGAATCGGTATCGCGCCTGAAGAACAGGGCAAGGTATTTGAGCGGTTCTATCGCGTGGACAAGAGTAGGTCCAAGGCGCGCGGCGGAACCGGTCTGGGGCTTGCAATTGTCAAGCATGCGGCCCTGTATCATCACGCCACGCTCGATTTGTCGAGCGAGTTGGGCGTGGGAACCACCATTACGGTGACGTTTCCCATACGGCAGGACGAGCCATTCGCATAGCGATACAACATAGATATTGATGCAGACGCCGCATTTGACTTTCGGGTGCGGCGTTGTTGTGCAATTTTACGATTGCTTCCGACATTTTTACAGGAGAGCCTGTTTCTTATGTATAGAGTTTGGTCTCGGTAAAAAGATGCGATAACATACGGACAGTTTTGTCAATCCGAACTGGGGAAATGAAAGGCAAGCTGCATGACCCTTCTCGAACTGTTCCAGCTGCTGAAGAAGCACCTTCAGCTGGTCATCACCCTTCCGGTGGTCTGCGCGATCGCCATGGGCATCGTGTCCTTCGTTGCGATGGACAACACCTATACCGCGACGACGAGCATGTACATTCTCGCCAAGACCGACGATAGCGGTCAGATGAGCTACAACGATCTCTCGGCGAGTCAGATGCTTTCCAACGATATCGCCACGCTGCTGGATAGCGATAGCGTTAAGAGCGGCGCAGCCAATGAACTGGGCCTCACCGATCTGGATGACTACAAGGTGTCTGTTTCCTCCGAGACCACCACGCGTGTCATTACGCTTTCGGTTACCGGCACCGATGCCAAGGAGACGGCTAAGGTCGCAAAGGCCATGGCCAGCTCGGTGAGTACGGTCGCTCAGAACGTCGGCGCTGCCCAGAGCATCAACGTTATCGACGAGGCTAAGACCCCCGAAGCCCCCAGCGGTCCCAAGCGTATGCTGTACGTTGCTGTCGCGTTCCTCGCGGGCATCTTTATCGCAGTTGCCTATGTCGTTTTGGCAGACATGCTCAACACCCGCATCCGCGGTGCCGAAGAGGCAGAAGAGCTCCTGGGCATTCCCGTTGTTGGCCGAATTCCGGCTATGAAAGGTGGTAAATAGGCATGGCTAAGGCAAAGAACACCGATAAGCTCGTTGTACAGAATGCCGCCAAGACCCTTCTGGCCAACATCCGCTTTGCGAGCGTGGACGACCCCATTCGCACCATCACCGTTACGTCCTCGATTCCCAACGAGGGCAAGTCTACGGTTTCCATCAACCTTGCCCAGGCTATCGCCACCAGCGGCAAGAGCGTCCTGCTGGTCGAGGCTGATATGCGTCGCAGGTCCCTTGCCGATATGCTCGGCGTCCGCTCCCGCGGCGGACTCTATGCAGTCCTTTCCGAGCAGGTTTCTATTGACCAGGCGATTGTCGAGACGGGTCAGAAGAACTTCTACTTCCTCGATGCCGAGCCGCATATTCCCAATCCTGCCGACATCATCGTCTCTCACCGCTTTGCCAAGCTGGTAAAGGCACTGTCCGCCAAGTTCCAGTACGTTATCTTTGATGCTCCCCCGGTCGGCACCTTCATCGATGCTGCCGAGATCGCAAGTCTGACCGACGGTGCGCTTTTTGTCGTGCGTGAGGATTTCACCAAGCGCGAGGAGGCGCTCAACGCCATCGGTCAGCTTAAGAAGTCCGAGAAGGTCAAGCTCATCGGTACCGTTATGAACTACTGCGAGACCGAGACCAGCGAGTACTACTACTCCTACTACACCAAGGACGGTAAGAAGGTGAAGAAGGGCTCCGACGATCAGGGGACTTCCAAAAAGGGCATCTTCACCAACCGAGCAAACGTTTAGTTGATTAAGGCTGACCTATGCGTGACATTCATTGCCATATCTTGCCGGGTGTAGACGACGGCGCCGCCGATCTCGATGAGAGCTTGGCGATGCTCGAGGCTGCCAAGCGGGCCGGTGTAACCAGAATCGTTTGCACTCCTCACTGCCGTGATCCCTATTTTGATTACGACAAGATGTGGGATGCCTTTGAGCTGCTGCGTGATAACGCTGACGGTTTTCCGCTCCAGATGGGCTTCGAGGTCAACCATCGAAAGCTCGTTGAGCTTGGTATCGATGCCGCGGAGCACTTGCATTTCGATGGGACCAACGAGTTTCTGCTCGAGCTTTCGACGCATGCCGATGCGTATGCGTTTAGAGAGTACGAGAACACGATTTACGATTTGCAGTGTCGTGGCTACCAGGTGATCATCGCTCATCCTGAGCGCTATCGTGCGGTTCAAAAGGATGTAAGCGTGGCGGAGCGTCTGGTCGATATGGGCTGCAAGCTGCAGGCTTCGGCGGACTTTATTGCCGGCGGTCGCTTTGGTCGCGAGAAAAAGCCGGCACAGCGCCTGTTCGATCAGAACCTGTACAGCTTCATCGCGAGCGATGCCCATAACGTGGGTCATTACGACTGCCTGGCGAAGGCTCGCGCGAAGTTTAGCGTGCGCGGAGCTCATTTTCGCTAATATCTGTCCCTAACGTTCGCATTGAATGAAAGGGCAGCCATGGATATCCAACTTAAGACGGGATGTTTTGATGACGCGGCGTTGGTGCGCCGCGTCGTTTTTATGGACGAGCAGGGCTACGAGAATGAGTTCGACGCTATCGACGAGGATCAGAACTGCATTCATGTGACGCTCTATGTAGACGGCGAGCTTGCCGGTTGCTCGCGCGTGTTTCCCGAGGAGCTTGAGCGCGTGGCTGACGCAGAGGCCCCGGTGTTGCCGGCATGCGACATGGACGAAGGCGTCGCAGCGGGGGAGACCTATATTATGGGGCGCGTGGCCGTGCTGCCGAGCATGCGCCGTCGCGGTCTGGCGAGTGCGATCGTCGATGCCAGTGCTTTGTGTGCACGCGATGCCGGCGCAAAGCTTATTAAGCTGCATGCTCAGGAATACGTGCTGCCGCTCTATGCCAAGGCGGGCTACACGCAGATTGCCCCGGTGGACTACGAAGACGAGGGCCAGCCTCATGCCTGGATGGCCAAGCGCGTAGATGGCAGATAGGAACGTTCCTTTCCTGCCGGCAGTTTGGGACACTCCTTGGCAATTGGCGCATCAGAGCGCTCGGACATACAGTTTTTCGATTCCGTATGTATATATGCGCGCTAATGGGTTATAAAATCTAAGTCTGAACATAGCAGGTCTGCGATTCGGCTCGGGCGACCGGGCCGTTTTTGCGGACGGGGGTAGCGCGAAAGGACTGCACATGCGTCAATTTAAGACCGAGAGCAAAAAACTGCTCGACCTCATGATCAACTCCATCTACACCAATAAGGAAATCTTCCTGCGCGAGCTTATCTCTAACGCGAGCGACGCCGTCGACAAGCTCAACTTTAAGAGCCTGCAGGACCCGAGTGTCAAGATCGACCAGGGCGACCTGGCCATTCGCGTCTCCTTTGATAAAGACGCCCGCACCATTACCATCTCGGATAACGGCATTGGCATGACCGCCGAGGAGCTCGAGCGCAATCTGGGCACCATCGCCCATTCCGGCTCCGAGGAGTTTAAGACCGAGAACGCCGAGCAGCAGGGCTCCGATGTCGACATCATCGGTCAGTTTGGCGTGGGCTTCTACTCGGCTTTTATGGTCGCCAGCCACGTGAAGGTCGTGAGCCGCGCCTATGGCGAGGACACCGCTCACGTGTGGGAGTCTGATGGTCTTGAGGGTTACACCATCGAAGACGGCGAGCGCGCCGAGCACGGCACCGATGTCATCTTGACGCTGCGCGAGAACGAGAAGCTCGATGCCGACGGCGAGGCCGAGACCTACGATCGCTTCCTGACCGAGTGGGGTCTCAAGAGCCTGATTCAGCAGTACAGCAACTATGTGCGCTACCCGATTCAGATGATGGTGTCCAAGAGCTGCCAGAAACCCAAGCCCGAGGACGCCGGCGACGATTACAAGCCCGAGTACGAGGACTACCAGGAGCTCGAGACCGTCAATTCCATGACACCGATCTGGAAGAAGCGCAGCTCCGATGTCGAGCAGAAGGACTACGACGAGTTCTACAAGTCCACGTTCCACGACTTTGACGATCCTGCGCGCACCATCAGCTTCCACGCCGAGGGCACGCTCGAGTATGACGCCCTGCTGTTTGTGCCGGGCCGCGCGCCGTTCGATCTGTACAGTAAGGACTACGAGAAGGGCCTGGCGCTCTACAGCTCCAACGTCCTGATCATGGAGAAGTGCGACGACCTGCTGCCCGACTACTATAACTTTGTCCGCGGCGTCGTGGATTCTGCCGACGTGTCGCTTAACATCTCGCGCGAGACGCTGCAGCAGAACCGTCAGCTCAAGGCCATTGCCAAGCGTGTGGAAAAGAAGATTACGGCCGACCTTGAGGATATGCGTGACAACGACCGCGAGGCCTACGAGAAGTTCTTTGAGAACTTTGGCCGTGGCCTTAAGTATGGTATCTACTCGAGCTATGGCATGAAGGCCGATGAGCTCGCCGACCTGTTGCTGTTCTGGTCTGCCAAGGAACAGAAGATGATTACTCTGGCTGAGTATGTCAAGGGCATGCCCGAGGATCAGAAGGCCATCTACTACGCCGCCGGTGACTCGCGTGAGCGCTTGGCCAAGATGCCCGTGGTAAAGGGCGTGCTCGACCGCGGCTATGACGTGCTGCTGCTGACGCAGGATGTGGATGAGTTCACGTTCCAGGCTATGCGTGAATACGTTGCCGCCGATATGCCCAAGATCTACGAGGACGATGCTGCCCGCGAGGCTGCCGAAAAGGCCGTGGCCGACGGTGCCGAGCCCGAGGTCGAGGATCGTCATCTGGAGCTCAAGAACGTTGCGACTGGCGATCTTGATCTGGCGACCGAGGACGAGAAGAAGGAGGCCGAGGACGCCACCAAGGAGAACGAGGATCTCTTTAGCGCAATGAAGGAGGCGCTCGGTGACAAGGTCGAGAAAGTTGTCGTCTCCGCGCGCCTGACCGATGCCCCCGCTTGCATCACCACCGAGGGCCCACTTTCGCTCGAGATGGAGAAGGTGCTCCAGAAGGGACCCGAGGGCGCGCCCGACGGCATGCCCAAGAGCCAGCGCGTGCTCGAGCTCAACGCCAAGCACCCGGTCTTTGACAAGCTCGTCGCTGCCCAGAAGGCAGGCGACGCCGACAAGATCAAGCAGTACTCCGGTCTGCTCTATGACCAGGCCCTGCTGGTCGAGGGCATCCTCCCCGAGGACCCCGTGGCCTTCGCGGCGGCTGTTTGCAACTTAATGTAGTTGGGTCGTTACGCGGTTTTACCAAACCGCGTAACGGCTCGACGCTGCCCTCAGTTCCGC
>DBFDDV010000050.1:0-4205 GCA_048302525.1 Collinsella sp.
AGATGAAGGTATAGGCCTGAGCATAGCGGACCGTCTCGGCAAGTGAGAGCGTCTGCTCAAAGTCTTCTTCAGTCTCGCCCGGAAAGCCAACGATAATGTCAGTCGAGAGCGCGATATCGGGCATGCGATTGCGGATGCGATCGACCAGGCCCAAATAGTCCTCGCGTGTATAACGGCGATTCATCTCTTTGAGGATCCGTGTCGAACCTGACTGGACGGCCAGGTGCAGCTGCGGCATAACGGCAGGCGTCTCGGCCATGGCGTCGATGGTCTCGGGGAGAAGATCCTTGGGATGCGAAGACGTAAAGAAGATGCGCTCCACACCCGTATCGCCCACGGCACGCAGCAGATCGGCAAAACGTGGCTTGCCAAACAGATCGCGACCATATGAGTTAACGTTTTGGCCCAGCAGTGTAATCTCACGCACGCCCTGGCGCACCAAACCGGTCACCTCGTCGACAATCTCTTCGAAGGGGCGGCTCTTTTCGCGACCGCGCACGTACGGCACGATGCAATAGGTGCAGAAATTATTGCAGCCCGTCATGATGGGTACCCAGGCGTGATACTGGGTCTCGCGATGCCACGGCATGCTCATGGCATCCGTATCCTCATGCTCATTGGTGCGGATATGACGCTTGCCGTCAAGGAACGCCTCGGCAATGAGCTCGGCCACATGTGCGATAGAATGCGTGCCAAAGATGACATTGACGTTATCGACGTTGGTGAGCAGGCCCTCGCCATCACGCTGCGCAATGCAGCCGCCCACGGCAACCACACGCTTGCCCGAAGGCGAAGGCGGCAGGCTTTTGCAGGAATTACACTGACCGTACAGGCGAGTATCGGCGGCCTCACGCACACAGCATGTCATGAAGACAACGATATCGGCATGCTCGGGATCGAGCGCCATGAGACAGCCATACGAATCAAGCAGACCGCTCACGCGCTCGGAATCGTGCTGATTCATCTGGCAGCCAAAGGTGCGGATAAAGTAGGTTTTGCCGGCAAGAATATCGCGTACGGAACGCTGGTCCATGTGCATAAGTCCTAACGATGGAAGGGAGGCGAATCGAGGCAAGCAGAAGCTATGCCACAGGCTTAACATCATCCATGACGACGTTATCCATAGCAGCTCGATTGATCTGGTGAACGTAGATAGAAAGGCGGATGGCCGTGCGTGACTCCCCGTTAATGAGGATGTCGGAGAACACGGGCGCGCAGGAAATATCAAAACCGGTTGGAATCAAAAAACCGCGCGCGATAGCCACGGCCTTAATGGCCTGGTTGACAGCACCAGCGCCGACACACTGGATGTTGACGGGTACACCATCCTTGACCATGCCGGCGATGGCGCCGGCAACGGACGCGGGCGATGATTTGCTTGATACCTTCAGGCAATCCATGAAGAAACTCCTGCGTTTAAAAGTACGTTTTAACTGCAATAACTGTATCGTACCGAGTGGACTCGGTAAAGACACTATTCCTCTTTGGCAAGATCGAAGGTCACAGTGATTCGATCACGCGAAACGCGAATCTTTGGGTCGCCGCAAAGGTTGAGATAGTACCGGGCGGCAAGATCATTAAAGTCACGCTCCACAGCACGCGAAAACTGTGCCATGTCATCCTTGGCAATACGTAGCCCGCGACGATCCTTCGCGAGATCGACAGGAGCCGGCGCATGCGAGGAAGAATCACGCTCGCGCAGCAGACGCGCGGTCACACCGCGAACGGGCTTAATCTGCCCTGCCAAAATGCGATGGGCCGTGCGCTCGGACATCTCAAGACCCAAACCCGAGCAGATACGGATAAAGTCCTCGGCATCGGAGGCAAGGCCTAAACGATCGACAACCGGAAGCTCACTCTCGTCATCAATGAACAGGAGACGCGACGTATCGAGCCGACTTGACGCCTGAGCATAAAGGGTCGCGGCAATCTCAGAAGGAGAACCAAGATAGACATCGCAACCACGCAACTCCTCGAGCGCAAACTCACAAGCAGCGCGAATAATATTATGCGGGCCGCGAGCACAAACATAACGCCCATCCTCATCCTTGACGGCATGGGGCCAGCTGGACTGATCGGCACGCTCACTGAGTCGGTCGGCCGCAACGCTCACCTTAAAGGCCGAGCCAAGGTCGACACCAGACGTGACCACACGGGCCTCGTCGGTGTTCTGCTTGATCGAAAACAATGCCATGCCACGACCGTGAACGCCCCAACGGTCCATCTTCATGCTCTCGAGCTTGGAGGTAACGCGGGCATCGAAGATTCGCTCTTGCATATCCTGCGGAACGCCCGAACCGTTATCCAGAAAGACAAGCGTGCGGACGCCATCTTCCTTGGTCGTAGCGAGATAGACTTTGTCGGCGCCAGCATCGCGAGCATTACGGAGCATTTCGATGACGATATCCTCGACATGCTGAATGTCGTGCTTTGCCTGGCGCCGCTCGGCCTCCGAAACGCGGAGGCGGACATACCCCTCGCCAAGGTTCTCCTCGACGCGAAGGTTGCCCTCCCCCGACATCGACGCGATAAATGAGATGAGCTCGTTCGCGTCGCTCATGTTATTTAGCGATATCGACAGCGCGGCTCTCGCGAATCACGACGACGCGCACCTGACCGGGATACTCCATCTCTTCCTCGATCTGATGGGCGATATCGTGAGCCAGGACCGTGGACTGGGCATCGGAGATCTTGTCCGGCTGAACCATGACGTGGACCTCGCGACCGGCCTGCATGGCATAGGTACGCTCGACGCCGTCATGGGAGTTGGCGATCTCCTCGAGCTTCTCAAGACGCTTGATGTAGTTCTCGGCAGACTCGCGACGGGCACCGGGGCGAGAGGCAGAGACAGCATCGGCGGCCTGTACCAGGACATCGAGCACCGTGTTGGGATCGACATCGGCATGGTGAGCCTCGATAGCGTGGACGATAACGGGCTTCTCACCATAACGGCGGGCAAGCTCGGCGCCGATGACGGCATGCGGGCCCTCGACGTCGTGGTCGATTGCCTTGCCCAGGTCGTGCAGCAGGCCGGCGCGCTTGGCGGTCACAACGTCCAGGCCAAGCTCGGAAGCCATCACGCCGCACAGGTCAGAGACTTCGAGGGAGTGCTGAAGCACGTTCTGACCAAACGAGGTACGGTAGCGCAGGGCACCAAGGGTCTTGACGATCTCGGGGTGCAGGTCGTGGATGCCGGTATCGAAGGCAGCCTGCTCGCCAGCCTCGCGCACGCGCTGCTGAACCAGGTCGGCAGCCTTGTGATACATCTCCTCGATGCGGGCGGGGTGAATGCGGCCGTCGGCGATGAGGTTCTCGAGGGCAACACGGGCGGTCTCACGACGGACCGGGTCGAAGCTCGAAAGAACGACGGTCTCAGGCGTGTCGTCGATCACGAGGTTGACGCCGGAAACCTGCTCGAAGGTCCGGATGTTGCGACCCTCGCGACCGATGATACGGCCCTTGAGGTCATCAGAGGGAATGTGCACGGAGGTAACGGTGACCTCGGCTGTGTGGTCGGCAGCGCAGCGCTGAATCGCCAGGGACAGAATCTCCTGGGCGGTCTTGTGGCACTCGGCGCGAACCTGCTGCTCGGACTCGCGAATGATCGTGGCAGCCTCGTGGGTGACCTCGCCGCGAACCTTATCGAGGAGCTCCTTGTGGGCGTCCTCACGGGTCAGGTCGGCGATACGCTCGAGCTCGGAGGTCTGCTTGGCGCAGAGCTCCTCAAGCTCGCGGGAGCGCTTCTCGACCTGACCGGCCTGGCTGGACAGCTGGTGCTCACGCTTGTCGAGAGCGTCGTTTCGGCGATCAAGGGACTCCTCGCGCTGCATCACACGGTTCTCGAGCGTACGAATCTCGCTCTTACGCTGCTTGTCCTCGGCCTCGGCGGCCTGCTTGTTCTTAATGATCTCCTCTTTAGCCTCGAGCAGAGCCTCTTTTTTGAGGGTCTCGGCCTGACGCTTAGCATCACCGATCAGGGATTCAGCCTGTGCGTGTGCCGACTGAATCTTTTCGTCGGCCTCGTGAAGACTACCCTGCTTGGCGGTGCGCATGTAGGCAATGGCGGCGATGGCACCCAAAACGATGCCAACGAACGCTGCGATGATAGGCATGCTCACTCCTTTTTATGGATTCGTTACACAACAAAGCGAACCGTCCTTACGAACGGCTCGCGACATTTGAGTAATATGGGCGCAGCTTATGCG
>DBFDDV010000051.1:0-6014 GCA_048302525.1 Collinsella sp.
CCGCCTCTTACACCACATCTCTGCGCGCTACCACGCCCCCACCCAGTCCCGACCGTTTGCCGAGCAATAGGGTCGCAATCGGCGCCGAACATGTACTATGTACGGGCATTGTCCAAACCCGTAACCCAAAGGACCCCATCTTGCCCGTCGTCGCCGCTATAACCGTTACCTCACATGCCTCGGATGCCATGGTCGCTATCCCATTTTGGCTTGAGATGTTCGCTGTTGTCGCGGCATCGATCTCAGGCGTTCTGGTCGCGCGCGAGCACAAGCTTGACCTGGTGGGCGCCGTCGCGCTCGCCGTGGTTTGCGGCTTGGGCGGCGGTCTTTTGCGCGATATGACGCTGCAAGTGGGCAACGTCTACATCCTCAACCAGCCGATGGCGCTCCCGCTTTCCATTGCCACGGCAGCCATCATCTACATCTTCCCGGCAATCGTCGATAAGCCCGACAAACTCATCCCCCTGCTCGACATCATCTCGGTCGGCATCTATGCGGCAACCGGCGCAGACAAGGCACTGGTCTACGGATTTGCACCCGTCGTTTGCATCATGATGGGCTTCTTCACCGCGGTGGGCGGCGGCATGCTGCGCGACGGCTTTATGGGCGTGGTTCCGGGCATTTTCCAACGCACCAACTTTTATGCCATCGCGGCCATCGCCGGATCGGCAAGCTATGTAAGCCTCGTCATGAGTGGCTTGGTCAGCAATGTCGCCGCGCTGGTCATATGCGTTATCGTGACCATGGGTCTGCGCTGGCTCTCGCTGCGCTTTGACATCAAAAGCCCCACCGAAGAAGACATCGCGCGCTTTTTACATCGCAAAAAGTAGATAGCACGGCACGACCCTTCGAAATGCAACCGAGAGGTTCTTTTAGAGCGCTCGCACGTTGGGTACCCTGTTAGATATATGCCGAGTATCTAACGAAGGATTCACTATGCCTTGCAACCTAGAACCGTCGACCAAGCGCCACAAAGCGCAGGGCCGCATCGCCCTCCTATTCGTACTGATTGCGCTTGCGCTGACCGCGCTTCCCACTACGTCGTTCGCCGGCACAGACACCGCGGGCAACGTACTCGCAAACGAAGCTGACTCAAATCCGTCTAGCGCCGAGGGCGACCTGTACTGGGCTGGCCAAAGTCTTAACCTGGACGATGCCTCCATCGGCCGCGATATTATCGCGGCAGGCGACAGCCTATCGATTCGCGACTGCACCGTAGGCGGAGCCGTTCGCCTGGCGGCACGCACCATCGATATCTCCAAAACCGCAATCGATGGCAGCGTGACGGTAGCCGGTCAGCACGTCGTGCTCAACACCGGTAGCACCGCCAGCTGTTTTTACGCGATGGGCGATACTGTTGCCCTGCGAGGCTCCACCAAGTCGGCAGCACTTGCAGGCGATACGGTGACCATCGACGGCACCGTCGAGGGCGATGTCGAGGTTTGGGCCGATAAGCTCGTCTTGGGCAAAAACGCCCGCATCACCGGCACCGTGAGCGCGCATGTTTCCGAGGACCCCGAGCGGGCCGAGGGCGCTCAGGTCGGAGCCCTCAAGATCGACCGTACCGAGAACGAGAACACCTCAACGATTAACGACACCATCGGCGGCATCGTCGCCGCGGCGCTTTCCACCTGCTTTGTCGCGATCCTCCTCGAGCTCGTCTTTCCGCGCGCGACCGCCAGCGCCGCCGGCATGCTTCGTCAACGACCTACCCCTCTGTGGGTGAGCGGTCTTTTGGGCACGGTGGCCGCCGTTCCCGCCGTCCTGTTACTCATCATCTCGATTGCAGGTCTGTCACTCGCCGGAGCTCTCATGTGCGCCGTGATCGGTATCGCTCTGGTCTCGGCGGCGTTTACGGGCACCGCGATCGCACGCATGATCGGACACAGCCAGAACCGCTACGCCATGGCCGCCGTGGGCGGTATCGCCGCGGGCGCACTCACGGCACTCCCCCTTATGGGCAGCTTTGTCAGCGGCGTAGCCTTCGTCTTTGCGCTCGGCTACGTCATCCAGATCATCTGGCGCAACGCCCGCCTCAAGCCGCAGCAGGCCGCCAATACTCCGGGCCTTCCTTCCGCCTAGCCGTCAACCACCGCAAAGGGGACAGACACCTTTGCGGTGGTGCAGACCAACTCAATCCCTGTGCACCAAAAAGGGCACCGACCGCGATGGTCGGCGCCCTTTCTTGTTAGTCGCTACAAAGCTCGGCGCTTATTTGTTGACCTGACCGGCGCGGACGGCAGCCTTCTTGCGGTCGGTGGCGTTGAGCAGACGCTTGCGCAGGCGGATGTTCTTGGGAGTGATCTCGACCAGCTCGTCGTCGGCGATATACTCCAGCGCCTCCTCCAGCGAGAAGGTGCGAGGCGGCACCAGCTGGACGGAGATATCGGAGGTCGAGGAACGCTGGTTGCCCAGGTTCTTGGTACGGGCGATGTTGACGACCATGTCGCCAGCCTTGCTGCGCTCGCCCACGATCATGCCCTCATAGCACTCGGTGCCCGGCTCAACGAACAGCTGGCCGCGCTCCTGCAACGTGCCCAGAGCGTAGGCGACGGCCTTCTCGGTGGTCATAGAAATCATGGCGCCGTTCTGACGGTTGCCGATCTCGCCGGCATAGGGACCATACTCCAGGAAGGTGTGGTAGAACACGCCCTCGCCGTGGGTGACGTTCATGATGCGGTTCTTAAGACCCATGATGCCGCGCGTCGGGATTTTGAACTCGAGGTGCGTCACGATGCCCGAGGTGTCCATGCTCGTCATGATGCCGCCGGAGGTACCGAAGACCTCAACGACCTTGCCCGAGTACTCGTCCGGGCACTCGACGACGGCCTGCTCGACAGGCTCCATCTTGTTGCCGTTCTCGTCCTTCTTAAACAGAACGCGGGGACGGCCGACCTGGAACTCAAAGCCCTCGCGGCGCATGGACTCCATCAGGACGGACAGGTGCAGGATGCCGCGGCCAGAGACCTCGACGCCGCTCTTGTCCTCGAGCTCCTCGATCTTCATGGTCACGTTGTTCTCGGCCTCGTTGAACAGGCGCTCCTTGAGCTGACGGGCGCCCACGATGTCGCCATCACGGCCGACGAGCGGGGAGGTCGAAGCCTCAAAGACGATGGACAGGGTCGGCGGGTCGATCTCGATGGGCTCGAGCTCGACAGGGTTCTCGGGGTCGGTGTAAACATCGCCGATATCGGTGCGGTCAATACCCACGACAGCGGCGATATCGCCGGCGCCGACTTCCTGGCACTCGGTGCGGCCAAGGTAGTCGAAGGTAAAGAGCTGCTTGACGGTAGCGGTGGCGCTGGAGCCGTCGTTCTTCACAACCAGAATCTGGTCGCCCTGATGGATGGTGCCAGAGTACACGCGGCCGATACCGATGCGACCGACGAAGTTGGAGTGGTCGATGGTCACGCACTGCATGGCCAGCGGGGCGTTCTCGTCAACCTCGGGCGCAGGCATGTCGTCGATGATCATGTCGAGCAGCGGGTACATGTCCATGTTGCCGTCGTTGGGGTCAAGGCGGGCAAAGCCGTTCATGGCGCTGGCGTAGACCACGTGCTCCATGGCGAACTCAAGCTGGTCGTCGGTGGCGCCCAGGTCGGCCATGAGGTCCAGGCAGTCGTTGTAGGCCTTCTCGGGGTTGGCGCCCGGACGGTCGATCTTGTTGATGACGATCATGATCTTGAGGCCGGTGTCGATAGCGTGACGCAGCACGAAGCGGGTCTGGGGCATGGGGCCCTCAAAAGCGTCGACCAGCAGCAGGGCGCCGTCGGCCATACGCAGCACGCGCTCGACCTCGCCACCGAAGTCGGCGTGGCCCGGGGTGTCGATGACGTTGATCTTGACGTCCTTGTACTCGATAGAGATGTTCTTGGCGAGAATCGTAATGCCGCGCTCGCGCTCCTGGTCGTTGGAATCCAGGACGCGGTCCTCGACCTGCTGGTTGGCACGGAAGGCGTCCGTGGCACGCAGGAGCTTATCGACCATCGTCGTCTTGCCGTGGTCGACGTGGGCGATGATGGCGATGTTCCTCAGATTGTCTACGCGCATGTAGTTCCCCTATCTTCTATCCATATACAAACGGCACGCGTATGCGACCCGCCCAGCGATGCAACGCTCAGCGGGAATATTGAGCCTTTTACCGAAAACTCGTTTATTTTAGCGATTTTAGATGAGAGGGGTTTCCTCACCTGCAGGTTCAGGGTCGCTCCACATAAAACCATCGCCGGCGCCCATGCCCTCATACAGCACATATGCCGAAAAACCACTCTCGAGCGTGGTTTCGAAGAAGCTCACGAGCAGAGCATCGTGATAGCCGCCGTCAATCTCGACGCAGCCGGTGTAGCCGATGGCATAGCGGGCGATACGGCCCAGGCCCTCGTCCTTAAGACCCATCTTGTGCTCGGAAATAAAGTTGGTGGCCGCCTCCAGGCACGCCTCTTCGCCGTCCTCGTCGAGTGCCGCCAGATAGCGGTTGGAAGCAGCGTCCTCGATCGCCACAACTACGCCCGGATTCTCGCCGGCGGCAAGGTCGTCCAAGAACGCACCAATCAGGTCACACACCATGGCGTCGAGCTCGGCGGAGACGTTACCGGCGTCCTGCATATCCTGTGCCATCTTTAGACCTTCCCATCGAGTCTGGCGTCATTACAGTTCTTGCGCCTCGGCGGCGATCTTAGCAGCGGCATCGCGGGCGCGTATCATGTCCGCCGCGCGTTTGTCGAGTACCTTGATCTGGTTGGTCAGCATGACTGCATCGACCACACCCCAGATTACCAAGCCTGTTGAAATCGAAAACCCAAGCGCACCAACTGTACCACGAAGACGAGAACAGATTACCGCGACAAGGGCGGAGATGATAACCATCTTGATATAGGAGCTGCGGCGCTCGCGAAGCGTGCGGGCCTGCGTCACATAGGCGATGCGAGCCGCCTCAGATGCCTCCGAGCGCATCTGGGCTTCACGCGCGATGGCGGCCACTTCAGCCGATACGCGGGTACCCATCAGCGACCTCTCCGCTCGCGTGCCAGACATTTAGAAATCATCAGGGGAGAGCGTATGGACGAACTCGTCGAACTTCTCGAACTCCTGCTCGTCGTCGACTTCCTCGGCGTGCGGTGAGACGGTACCCAAGCGATTCATGATGTCGTCTTCAACGAACATGGGGGCATTACTGCGTACGGCAAGGGCGATGGCGTCGCTCGGACGTGCATCGATCCTATGCTCGCTGCCATCGACCAACACGACAACCGTCGCATAGAACACCGGCGGCTCGGCACGAACGATCTCGATGCGCTCGAGCTTGGCGCCCAGGGCATCGACAGTGTCAAGCAGCAGGTCATGCGTAATCGGGCGCTCGGCGCGACCGCTATCGATGCCGCGGCTAATGGCCGCGGCCTCAAACGAACCGGTCTGAATGGAAAGCGAACGCAAGGGTGCTGTCGAATCCGACTTGCCGCAGCGCTCACGAAGCACGATAAGCGATGGCACGGGACCGGCGGCCATGACGATGGTCTCTATGTCGACACGAACCATGGAACACCTCCGGTACGTAGCGGTTAACACACGGCAGGGTCGCCGCATTGAATAGCTATACTACCCAATCTTTCGCCCAGCACACAAAATCAAAGTAGTTAATTTGGGACGGGGCTATTTTGACTACTTTTGTTGGATAAGAAAAAAGCCCCGAGGCTATGCCCCAGGGCTCTTCACGTTTTGATGGTGGACCTGACAAGATTCGAACTTGTGACCTCCCGGTTATCAGCCGGACGCTCTAACCAACTGAGCTACAGGTCCATCATGGTGGAGGTTAGGGGTATCGAACCCCTGACCTCAGGCTTGCAAAGCCCGCGCTCTCCCAGCTGAGCTAAACCCCCACGGAGACAGTAATAAACACCCCAGCGGCGACTCGGCTCTCGCTGGGGTGTTTATTGCGAAAGAAAGTGGTGGACCTGACAAGATTCGAACTTGTGACCTCCCGGTTATCAGCCGGACGCTCTAACCAACTGAGCTAC
>DBFDDV010000052.1:0-8771 GCA_048302525.1 Collinsella sp.
ATGTGCAAGGGAAGGAGTGGAGTACTAGATGGATTCCAAGGAGATGGCGCCCGGCGACATCGAGCGGCGCAGCTTTGAGATCATCACCGAAGAGCTCGGCGGCCGCACGTTCCCGCCGCTCGAAGAGCCCGTCGTGAAGCGCGTCATCCACACCACTGCTGACTTCTCGTACGCCGATTCCCTCGTGTTCACCCATGACGCCGCGCACTGTGCGCTCGACGCACTGCGCGCAGGGGCCACGGTGCTCACCGACACGAACATGGCGCTCGCAGGCATAAGCAAGCCCGCGCTCGCGAAGCTCGGCTGCAAGACCGTGTGCTACATGGCCGACCCTGATGTCGCCGCGGCTGCGCGCGCCGCGGGCACGACTCGCGCCGTTGCGAGCATGGACAAAGCTTGCGGCATCGAGGGTCCGCTCATCGTGGCCGTCGGTAACGCTCCCACAGCACTTCTGCGCCTCGCCGAGCTCATGGACGCGGGGAAGATCGCGCCCGCGCTCGTCGTTGGGGTGCCGGTCGGGTTTGTGAACGTGGTCGAGGCGAAAGAGGAGCTACTCGTGCGACGCGTGCCGGCCATCGTCGCGAGGGGTCGCAAGGGCGGCTCGACCGTGGCGG
The DNA here is from genome assembly GCA_048302525.1 of Collinsella sp. GTDB lineage: Bacteria > Actinomycetota > Coriobacteriia > Coriobacteriales > Coriobacteriaceae > Collinsella. Next base: position 615 of record DBFDDV010000052.1, read on the forward strand.
CCGCCATTATGAACGCGCTGCTCTACCAGATCACGCGCCCAGGCGGCCCGAAGTGACGGCGCCCGCATCCGCGCCGGCGCTGGGCATCTTCGCCGGCACCACCGAGGGCCGCCTTCTGTGCGAATGGGCGAGCGGGGCGGGCATCCCCGCCCGTGCTTACGCGGCAACCGAGTACGGAGGCGAGCTTTTGGGCGAGCTTCCGGGCATCGAGGTACATGCGGGCAGGCTCGACGAGGCCGACATGGAGCGCGAGCTTTCCGGCGCGCGCATCGTCGTCGACGCCACGCACCCCTTCGCTACGCTCGCAAGCGGCAACATCCGAGCCGCTTCGCTCGCCGTGGGTGCACGATGCCTGCGCCTTGCGCGCCCGGTCGAGGCGCTGCCCAAAGGCGTCGTCTCGGTCACGTCGATCGCCTGCGCGGCGCGCTTTCTCTCCGAGAACCCGGGTCGCGCGCTTCTCACGACGGGGAGCAAGGAGCTTGCTCCCTACACGCGCGTCGCCGATTTCGCGGAGCGCTTCTTCGTGCGTGTGCTCCCGCTGCCCGGTGCTATAACGAAGTGCATCGACGCGGGGTTTTCGCCATCGCACATCATCGGCATGCAGGGGCCCTTCACCCGCGAGCTCAACGAGGCGATGCTTCGGCAGCTGAGCGCCCAGTGGCTTGTGACCAAGGACTCGGGAACCGTAGGCGGCACGGCCGAGAAGATCGCCTCCGCGCGCGACGTGGGAGCGCGCTGTATCGTGGTCGCCCGTCCCGCCGAGGGAGGCGGGGCCCTTTCGCTTAGGGAAGTGGAAGACGCGCTCTTACGGGAGTTCGCGCGCTAGGCGCTCGCCGCGCCTGCGCGCCCTCCCGCCCGCGAGGAGGATCGCCTCGAGCAAGCTCGACCCTTACAAGCCCGTCATCCGCCAATAGCTCGAGGACGACGCCCAGAACTGGCGCAAGCAGCACTTCAATAAGTTGCGGTGAAATAGTGTCTGTTTTTGCTGCTAGATAGCATATTTAGTCCCTAATTCACCGCAACTTGTTGATGGTTGCTTACTGGTAGCGTAGGCACTCCACCGGGTCGAGCTTTGCCGCGCGGCGAGCGGGGTAGAAGCCAAAGATTACGCCGATGCCGACGGAGACGGCGAAGGCCAGCAGCACCGTGGCGATTGAAAAGCTCGGTGTGATTTGCCCGCTGGCTCCGAGCTCGCCAAGAATCCCGGATCCGGAGGCAAACATAGCGAGGCCCCAGGCCAGCAGATAGCCAATCAGGACACCCAACAGTCCGCCGGTGACGCACAGCGCCGAAGACTCGGCCAAAAACTGAGCGGTGATATCGCGACGACTGGCGCCCAGAGCGCGGCGGATGCCGATCTCGCGGATGCGCTCAGTCACGTTGGTGAGCATCATGTTCATAATGCCGATACCGCCGACAAGCAGCGAGATGCTGGCGACAGCACCCATGATGAGCGAGAACGCGCCCATAAAGGAGTTGAGCGCATCGATGGCGCTTTTCATGGAGGTCGCCGATACACTGTCGTACTCATCATCCTCCGCGATGCCCTTCATCGCGCGCACCTTGGACTCGATGGTCTTACAAAGCTCATCCATGTCCGTGCCCTCGGCGGCAAGCGCCGTCACGCTGGGGAATGAAGGATTCTCGTCGCCAAACAACCCGGAGATGGTTTCGCGTGGCATATACAGCGTGAGCGAGCCCATGGAGTCGCTGCCGCCATCAATCACGCCTACAATCTGCACCTCGCCGTTGGACACCTTGATGGTTTTCCCCAGCGCATCCTGTTCGTTGCCGTAAAGCTGATCGGCGCCGTTGCGGCTGATGAGCGCCACGCGCGAGCCTGATTGGGACTCGGCCTGGGAATAGGTGCGCCCCGCAACGAGCTTGCTGGCCCCCACGGCGTCGAGCATGTCGCTATCGACACCCTGTGCCATGACGGTATAGCTTTTATCGCCGGTCTTATACTCGGTATACGCGCTGTCGACAATGCCAATCTGCTCTATCTGCGGCACCAGTTTTTGAAGCTTCTCGATGTCCGACTCGGTGAGTTCTTGCGACGAATAGATTTGCACCATGCGTGCCGCATTGAGACCCAGGCTGTTGACCAGGCTGTTTTGGATGCCGCCGATGAGCGAAGTCATGGCGATAACCGAGGCGATGCCGATGACAATGCCCAGGATGGTGAGCAGGCTGCGCCCCTTGTTGGCCTCGAGCGAGTGAAGGGCTTCCTGGATGAGATCGCGGGCGCTCATGCCACCACCCCTTTCGACGGATTGGCGGAGGTGGAAATCATGGGCAGGCTATCTACGGCGCTGCGCAGGGTCCGCGGTGCATGTGGAATATACGCGCCGTCGTGAATGCGACCGTCGCGGATGGTCACGGCACGGCCGGCCTCGGCGGCAATGCCGGGGTCGTGTGTGATGAGCACGATGGTTTTGCCGCGCTCCTGGAGCTTATGGAAGGTCTCCATTACAAGCGCTCCAGTGGCGGAGTCCAGGTTTCCCGTCGGCTCATCGGCCAGGATGATGGGCGGGTCATTGACAAGGGCGCGCGCGATGGCGACACGCTGCATCTGGCCGCCCGAGAGCTCGGATATGCGGTGGTCCCAGTGGTCGACCGGTAGCGTGACGGCCTGCAGCGCGTGCACGGCGCGCATTTCGCGCTGGCTACGGGGCACATTGGTGTAGGCCAGCGGCAGCATGACGTTTTCGATAACCGACAGGCGCGGCAGCAGGTTGAAGCTCTGAAAGACAAAGCCAATGCTCAGGGCGCGAACTTCGGTGAGCTCGTCATCATCGAGCTCGGCCACGTTGAGCCCTTGCAGGTAATAGTCGCCCGCCGTCGGTTTGTCCAAGCAGCCCAGGATGTTCATGAGCGTTGACTTGCCCGAGCCCGAAGGGCCGGTAATGGCGACGAACTCGCCGGGATCTACCGCCAGACTCACGTTGTGCAAGATGTGGGCGCAACCTGCCTCGCTCTCAAAGATGCGGTGCACGTTGCGAATGTCGATGACGGGACGCATTACATACCCTCGTCGACAGACATACTGCCCGAATCCGCGCCGTAGCCGCCGTCAGCCGTTGCGTCCGCTCCGGTGTCCATGACGAGGGTGTCGCCATCGCGCAGCTTGGTAACCGGCATGTTGGGGTTGATCTCGTTGCCCCGGTCGTCGCGCTTGACCTGTGTCTTGCCGACTACGGCTTCGTTGTCGTTTTGCGTCACGACGGTCACCTTCACGCGACGAGTTTGCTTGCCCTCGTCATCAGTCGCCACGTTGACGTAATAGTGTTCGCCGTCTTCGGTCATGAGCGCCATCGTCGGCACCATCACCACGTCGTCGAGCTGCTCGGTCACCACCGAGACCTCGGCCGTCATGCCCGGCTTCAGGCGCGCGTCGGGCGCCTCGATGAGGATGTCGACGTTAAAGGTCACGCTGCCGCCGCCACCGTTGGCGGCGTCGGAGTTTGCCACCGACGCGATAGCCGTGACGGTGCCCTGGCTCACGATATCGGGAAACGCGGGATACGTGACGTTGGCGCTCTGCCCAACGGCGATCTTGGCAATGTTCTTTTCGCCCACCTGCACGGTCACCTTCATCTTAGATAGGTCGGCGATCTGCATGCACTGCTTGCCGCCGCTCGTATCGCTTTCGCCCATGATCATGCCGCCTGTAACCGTGGCGCCCACTTTGGCATTGAGCTCCACGATGCTACCCGAGCTCGGGGCCGTGACCGTGCGACTGGAGGCCTTGGCGTTCGCCTGATCGAGGTTTTCTTGGGCCGATGCGAAGCTGCGCTGCGCGGCCGATACGGCGTTCGTGTCCGCTGATGCGGCGGAGACGCCGGTCGCTGCGGAAGCTTCATCGACGTCCGTCGTTGGGGTGGTCTGCGCGGCAGCTGCGGCTTTCTGCGCGTTGGAGAGGTCTTCCTGAGCGGCTGCAACTGCACGCTGCGCCTCGGCAACGTTGCGATCGAGCTCGTCGTTTTTAATGGTCATAAGCACGTCGCCCTCGTTGACGGATTGGCCTGCCTGCACGTTGATCGAATCGACCGTGCCGTCGACAGAAGGGGAGACCACTGAGGATGAAATGGGTTTGAGCTGGCCTTTCGCCTCGACCGTTGTGGTAAACGTGCCCTCGGTCACCATGTCGGTCACCGGCCCGTTGTTGCCTGCGGGCCGTGCGTTGATGGCTAAGGTCACGACAACGGCGATGAGCACAATGGCGGCCACGACGCCGGCCGCAATGCCGCGTCGGATGAGCTTTTTGCGTCGACGTTCGGCACGTTTTGCCTTGAGCTTGGCATATGCCTCTTCATCGGAAATCTCGGTCGCATCGTTCGCGCGTCCGCTCTGCTTATCGGCATGTACGCTTGTAATCAGAGGAATCGTTTCGGTGACATCTTCGGGCGTGTGCTCGGTATCATCCGGGCCCGGGGTGGTCGTGGGGACATTCGGCATAGCGTCTCCTTTATAGAAAGTACCTCGATAAGTATATGCGCCCACCGGTTGGGGCGGGCGCATAGGACGGTTTCTTTCGGAACTGTTAGATTGGTCGCAGCGGTTCCATGTTGTAGGAATGTGCGCGTTGCACTACGAGTGGACAACCACGCACAGGCCAACTTTGATGCAGTCGTGAAGTGCCTTGGCGTCTGCCAGGCGCAGGTTGATGCAACCGTGGCTGCCGCACCACTTGTACGACTCGGCGTTATCGAAGCTCTTGTCGTTTTGCCAGGTGGCATCGTGGAAGCCGATCATATTGCCCTCGAACGGCATCCAGTAACTCACCGGGCTCTCATATTTGGGCTTACCGGTCTCGGGGTCCTTGGCTCCGATCAGGGTGCTGCCGCCGTCGTTGCTGTTGATCTGCCACACGCCCTCGGGGGTGGCGTCTTCGCCCGGTTTGCCGGAAATAAAGTTGGCCTCCCAGACGATATTACCGTTCTCGTCATAGTAGCGCGCGTGCTGCTCGGACAGGTCGACGTCGATATACGCCTTCCAGTCGGGCTCTCCCTTTGCGGTAAAGGTGTCGGCCTTCTGGGAGTACTTGATCTCGATTTCTCCGGTCTGCTTGTTGTTAATGGCGTCCTCGACCTGCTTGGCGAGCGAGCTGCTGTCGATGGACCAACCAAAGTCGCCGCCTTCGACGGCGCACTGCTTGCCATCGGCGCGCGTCCACCAGCGAGTGGAGCCAACGGTATTAAAGCCATTGGCGAGCTCGGCTGCCCAGCTGCTGATCTGCGACGTATCGAGCGTGGGGTTGGCCGGATCGGCAAAGCTGATCCACTGCAGCACGGAGCTGCCGTCGACCTTTCCGGCATCCTCGCCGTTGAGCTTGAGGGTCACGTTGACGCCCAAGAAGTTGTTGGCGGCATCGCATGCGGCCTGAATCTGATCATCGGTCAGCGTTCCATTGAGCGGCTCATAGGCATCGTTGCCGAGCTTGGAAAGATCTACGGTCTCGGCCAGCGAGGCGAGCTCGAGCTCGGCATATTTAATGACATGCTCGCGGTTGAGTTTTTCGTTGGAGCGCGCCTTCTCGACGGTAAACTTGCCCGCTTGCTCGTCATAGGAGCTATTGGCCTCGAACGTGCCCGAACGTCCTTCGTTAAACTCGTCGATGGCGGCGCCCAGATCCTTCTCAAACTTCTTTTGGTCAAAGGTATCGGAGAGCATGGACAGGTCGACGTCTTGATCAAGATCGACTTCGTTGGTGGTAGCGGTTGTTTTGGTCTTGCCGCTTAAGGATTCCACAAGGCGGACCGGCCATACAAAGGCTTCGTTGTGGCTGATGATCTCTTTTGCGGCAGCTTCACCGTCGACGATGGGTTCATCGGACTCGGGCTGATAGGACCAGCTAAAGTCATCGCCTGTCACGGTGAGCTTATAGTGCTTCCATGCCGAGTTGACCTTGGTGGCGGCAGACGAAGCGTTGGAGAACGAGACGTCGACGCCGGCAATGGTGGTGTTGGGGTATGCTAGCTGCGAAAACGCTACGATGCCTACGATATAGACAATGACGATTAGACCCAGGACGACAAAGAGCGTCGTCTTTTTGCCCGACTTATTGTTGCCGGCGGACTTGCGCGCGGGGCCACGATCGCCTCGAGCGTTCGTCGGGGGCTGCTTGGGCGCATTGCCGTTTGCCTGGCGCTGCTGACGTTGTTGACGCTGCTGTCGCTGTTGGTTCGGGCGTTGGGAAGCGTTTGCTGCACTACGCTGCTGACCGTGGCTCGGCGCGATAGGACGCGGCGACTGAACGCCGCCGGTGTGCCTGCTCGGCTGCTGCGGATCGGGAATCAGTTGAGTTCGATCGTTTTGCGACATCGTATGCATATCCTTCGATTTTCGCCTTGCGGTTCATCGTGTTTTTACTGGGCTTGCATTATAGCGATTGCCCTGCTGTTTGTGGTACGGAAACGGTGGCATTCAAAAGAGGTGGGACATTTGTCCCACCTTTGAGTCGTTCTTTGCCGCTATCCGCACACACCGCATTTTGCACAGGCCGAAAGTGCGGCCGGAGCCTGCGCGATGCCGCCCTTTGCCGTCTCGCGCAGCGTGGCCGGCAACGCGTGGCCCACCGAAAGCATGACATGTGCCATCTGGTCAAACGGCACCAAGCTCTTAATGCCTGCGAGGGCGAGTTGTGCCGAGCTAAAGGCCGCTGCCACGCCAATGGCGTTGCGGTTTTGGCAGGGCACCTCCACGAGGCCACCGACGGGGTCACAAACGAGGCCCAGCAGGTTACTCAGCGCGATGGAACTGGCGTCGAGCGCCTGCTCGGGCGTGCCGCCGAGCATCTGCACCAGCGCGGCGGCTGCCATGGCAGCGGCGCTTCCCACCTCGGCTTGGCAGCCGCCCTCGGCGCCGGCAACGCAGGCGCTTGTGGTGAGGTTGAGGCCGATGGCGGCTGCGCAGTAGAGCGCGTCCATGACCTGCTCGTCGTCGAGCTGCAGGCGATCGGCGAGCGCCAGCACGCAGCCGGGCACAACACCCGCGGAGCCTGCCGTGGGGGCGGCGACAATCACGCCCATGGTAGCGGAGCGCTCGAGCACGGCCATGGCGCGGGCAACGGCGTCGGTCTGGACGGCGCCCATCAGGCTTGCACTCAAATCGTTGCGGCTGGTGGCATCGACGAGTTTGGCCTCGCCGCCGATAAGACCGCCGAGCGAACGCTGCGGATTGGCGATGGGGGCCGTGGTCTCCTCGCGCATGACGTCGAGCACGCGGCGCATGGCGGCGACGGCGTGGGCCTCGCCGGTCAGACGCGCCTCGCGAACGGCCATGACGGCGCCGATGCTGAGCCCCAGTTCCTCGCACGCATCGAGCAGCTGCTCGCCGTCGTCGAAGATTTCCTTGGCCGAGACGCCGGGGGAGAGCGACGAGGCAGAACCGGGGAGCTCGATAAACGTTGCGTAATCGACATTGTCGAGCTTGCGCAGCATGGGGACGACGGTGTCGTCGGGCGCGCCGTCGGTCTCAAAGACGGAGTAGGCCTGGCCGCCCACTTCGGTTCGGTAGGTGCGGCAGAAGGCGATGTTCACGTGGGCGTAGGCGAGCAGGTTGGTGAGCGCGGCGAGTACACCGGGGACGTCCTTGTGTGCCACGAAGAGCGTGGAGTACATGCCCGAGATGTCGACGCCGACGCCGTTAATGCGGCTAATGCGCATCTTGCCGCCGCCCAGGCTCTCGCCGCGGACCTGTGCCGTGGCGCCCGTGTCGTCGACCATGTCGATATCGACGGTATTGGGGTGGATGGAGGCGTCGTCGCCCTTGATGTCAAAGTGATATTCGAGGCCCTGCTCGCGTGCGAGGTTGAAGGCCTGCTTGATATTCTCGTCATCGGTGTCGAGGCCCAGGATGCCCGCGACGAGCGCACGGTCGGTGCCGTGGCCGCGGTAGGTGTGGGCGAAGGAGTTCCACAGGCCAAAGGTGACCTTGGTAATGCGGCCTTCTAGCAGGCTGGCGGCAACTTGGGCGCAGCGCAGGGCGCCGGCGGTGTGCGACGAGCTGGGGCCGACCATGACGGGGCCCAAGATCTCGAATGCCGAGGTCGTAGCTAGTGTTTGCGGCTTGCCAGCCATGACTGCTCCTTTGTTTTTGTCCCATCGTCCCGAGGGCGGGGCATAAGGTCGCCTGCTCGGACAGTCCTGCTCGCAC
>DBFDDV010000053.1:0-17484 GCA_048302525.1 Collinsella sp.
TAGTGGACGAGATAGTCGAGAAGCGCGGTCTCAAGAAGGAGTAACATCGGGACTTGCAGCGACGGACCTCAGGACACTCTTACACCACGTCTGCGCGCGCGACCGGGGGCGTGGCGTTACTGGAATGCCAAGGGTCCAAAACATGTACGTCAGCCTCCAAAAACGACATTTTCCGACATCTTTGGAGGCTGACGTACATGTTTGGATTGAGCTCACAGCATGAGTGAGTTGATTTACTCACATCCGGTATATTTCCCCACTTCAACGGACATAAGAGTTGGATACCGGCTCAGAGCGAGAGGCCCTCAATGGATACCCCTGTTCTCATTTCGCATAAAACCGCATGGCTTGTCCATCATGCACCCCAGAATTTGGTTCAGTCTCTTGCGCGGCACGACTACCAGATAGGCGCACAAGGCATCTCCACCCAGCAACGTGTTGCGCGCATACGACAGGCCCTTACCGACTGCGGCATTCCGTCCGATATGCTTAAGACTATCGATATCGCGGTTGTATTCGAATTTGAGCGAATTCGTACCAAAGGCGTCGTTTGCCACATTCTTGGACAAAATCTTCCCTACGAGCATATTAACGAGTTGACGCCCGGAATCTTCATCACCGACGAAGCCTTCACCTTCGCGCTCGCTGCCGAGTGGATGGATAGGATCGAATATCTCGAATATGGCTATGAAGTTTGCGGCGATTATCGCATGAGGCTCAATCCCGCCGACCCTTATACCGAGCAACCAGCCACCACCTCCAAGGATGAAATAACCGAACTGCTCGATCGGCACCCCGGCAAACCCGGTGCCACACGTGCACGGCTTGCGCTCAGGCACATCTACGATCGCTCGGCCTCGCCTATGGAGACCGCTTCGGCAATCGCCCTCTCGCTCCCAACAAGCGAAGGCGGCGTTGGCATCCGAGGTGTCGAACTCAACAAACCGCTCGAGATCCCTCAACGTCTCTGGCATTGCGCCAAAGCTCGAACGCTCAAAATCGATGCGCTCGTGACCTATAAGCGCAGGGCGCTCGGTATCGAATATAAGGGCGGTTTTCACGATGAGCTCGAGCGCAAGGGAGCAGATGCGGAGCGAGAGGCCGTTCTCTCCCAAATGGGATATCGAATCGTTACGCTCACTTCGGCTCAGTTCGGCAGCCAGCTCGCCTTTCACCGCGCCATGAACAACATTCGCGAAGCACTCGGCATGCCTCGCTGTACCGACACCGGGTACCAGAGAAAACAAAACGAACTACGCAAGGCACTTATCCGCAACTGGAAAAGCATACGAGACGAGGAGGCACCTTCCGAATAGCGCCGCTCCCGTGAGCTCAATCCAAACGTGTACGTCAGCCTCCAAAGATGTCGAAAAATGTCGTTTTTTGAGGCTGACGTACATGTTTGGGGAAGCGTGGGATCGAGACGTATTTCGATAACAAAAAAGCTCCCATTCCCGGGAGCTTTCTCAACCAAAATGGCGGAGGAGGAGGGATTCGAACCCTCGTGACCTTATACAGGCCAAACGGTTTTCGAGACCGCCGCATTCAACCACTCTGCCACCCCTCCGTGTGGGGTAAAAACAAAGCAGGCTCGAAGGCCTGCTTTGGAATTAACTGGCGGAGAGTCAGGGATTTGAACCCTGGAGACGCTTTTGACGCCTACACGATTTCCAATCGTGCTCCTTCGGCCACTCGGACAACTCTCCGTTAAATGCGAAAGTCAGTATACACGAGGAATCGCAAAGTGCAAACAGAAAAGTTGGCATTTTTTAAAACGCTTGGCCGCGTTTGGCGTTGCAGCGGGGTTTGAGATGCCAAAAAACGGCTTCCGACCAGCGTAGTTGATCAACTCAATTGTTCAAAAGGGGTATTTATAAGCGATTTGGCAATGAATTTAAAAATCTTTGGGTGGTGCTGTGGGCCACTGGTATGCATTTTGCGACCACAACCATGCGCCCGTTGACCTGCGACTTGGCTCAGCTTGTCCTCACGGCACCGTATCTTGTCCACAGATCCGTCAAGCTTTTGGTCAGCATTTGGTTGGAATGCGCATGAAACGTCGTGCGAGTATGGGCATATGTGGAGGTCATGAGGTTGTAGCTGCATATTCTTGCAGCCTAGGAGGTTGAAAGATATTATTACCAAGTCTTTTCCTGCTTCAGGCGCACCTTCACGACCTGAAGCCACATTTGCCCAGAGGAGGTGACAATATGAAGGCTTATGAACTGCTGTTCTTTGTTGACCCGTCGCTCGACCCCGAGACTCGTCTCGCTGTTATGAAGCGTATCGATACCACGATCGCTGAGGGCACTGGCAAGGTCGACTCCGTTGACGAGTGGGGCAAGCGCAAGCTCGCCTACGAGATCAACGACCTCACCGATGGTGACTACACCCTCATCAACTTCCACGCAGATCCTACCCAGATCGCCGAGCTTGATCGCGTCCTGCGCATCACCGACGCTGTGGTCCGCCACATGATCGTCCGTCGCGACGACCAGGAGTAAGACTGTCGTTTTGGACTGGGCTTGTGCCCCAAGAGGAAGTAGTGAGTTATGAGCATCAATCGAGTGAACATCACCGGTAACCTCACCCGCGATCCCGAGCTGCGCGCCACCGCCGGCGGAACCCAGGTTCTGTCCTTTGGCGTTGCCGTGAACGATCGTCGCCGCAACGCGCAGACTGGCGAGTGGGAGGACTATCCCAACTTTGTCGACTGCACCATGTTCGGCACCCGCGCCGAGGCCGTGAGCCGTTTCCTGGCAAAGGGAAACAAGGTCGCGATCGAGGGCAAGCTGCGCTACAGCTCTTGGGAGCGCGACGGCCAGCGCCGGAGCAAGCTTGAGGTCATCGTCGATGAGATCGAGTTTATGAGCTCCCGTGGTGGCCAGGGTGGCTACGATCAGGGCGGTTACGCCCCCGCAGCTCCCGCGCCCGCAGCACGTCCTGCCGCGCCGGTGGCTACGCCGCCCGCGGTCGACGTCTACGATGAGGACATCCCGTTCTAAGGGTTGTTCACCTATTTTTGAGTGAGAGGCGGCTTCGGTTCGCCGAAGTTGCCAAATGAAAGGTATTTTGACATGGCTAATGATTTTTCTGCACGTCAGCCGCGTCGTAAGTACTGCCAGTTCTGCAAGGAGAACACTGAGTTCATCGACTATAAGGACACTCAGCTTCTCCGTAAGTACATGACCGACCGTGGCAAGATCAAGCCCCGTCGCGTCACTGGCGCTTGCACGCAGCATCAGCATGACATCGCCAACGCCATCAAGCGCGCCCGCGAGATGGCTCTCCTGCCGTACACCGTCCCCGTGGTTTCCTCTCGTGGCAACCGCGACCGCGGCTAAGAAGGGAGACGCATCATGAAGGTTATTCTTCTCGATGAGATCAAGGGCAAGGGCGGCGAGGGTGACGTCGTAGAGGTCGCTCAGGGTTACGCTGAGAACTTCCTGTTCCCCAAGAAGCTCGCTGTTGCCGCCACCAAGGGCAACCTCAAGCAGCTTGACGAGCGTCGCAACAACATCGCCAAGCGCGAGGCCGTCCGTCTGGCTACCGCCAACGAGACCAAGGCTGCCTTCGAGGGCAAGACGGTCACCGTTGACGTCAAGGTCGGCGACGAGGGCATCCTCTTTGGCTCCGTTACCGCCGCTATGGTCGCTGACGCCATCAAGGCTCAGCTCGGTATGGACATCGACCGCAAGCGCGTCGAGCTCGGTAAGCCCATCAAGGTTGCCGGTGCCCACACCGTTGCCATCTCGCTGTACCGCGAGATCAAGGCCGAGGTTGTCGTTCTCGTCGGCGTTACCGCCGAGGAGCTCGCTGCCGAGGCTGAGGTCGAGGAGGCCGCTGAGGTCGCCGAGGCCGAGACCGCCGAGGTCGAGACTGAGGCTGCTGCCGAGTAGCATTTGCTGCAACGCAACAATCTTGTTCTAAGAAGGGCGCTCTGGGAAACCAGGGCGCCCTTTTGTTTTTTGCGCTGAGTGAGTGTCATGGTGAACGTTGCGTCGAAGTCCTATATACAGGACCGTTCATCCGTTTGGTTCGGTGATGATTGGCGGCGCGCGGCGCGTTTTGGGACCGTGGCTGATACTATGGATGCTCGCAAGCGATATGAATGAGGATGCTCATGGCATATGACGATAGGGAGACGGGGCTGACGGTCGAGGACCGCGGCTCAAAGTTGGGTCTTCCCCAAAACCAAGATGCAGAGGCCAATGTACTGGCCGCTATGCTGCTATCGCCCGAGGTGGTCGAAGAGGCCCAGGTCGAGCTGCAGCCCGATGATTTCTACCGGCCCATTCATAAGACCATCTACACCGCGATGGTCGATATGTACAACAGCCGCATTCCCATCGACTCCATCTCGCTGATCGATTACCTGCGAAGCATCAACAAGCTCGATGCCGTGGGCGGCGAGGCCTACATTTTGGAGCTGATGGGTCAGACTCTGTCGCTCGTGAACTGGCAGCACCATGCCGCCATCGTTCGTCGCGATTCGATGCTGCGCGAGCTGATCGGCGCCACCAACGAGATCAACGCGCTGGCATATAACGCCCCCACCGACACCAAAGAGGTCGTGGAGCTAGCCGAGAGCAAGCTGCTCAAGGTCACGGCACGCGAGGTCAAGTCGAGCTACAAGACGCTGACCGAGTTTATGGTTGAGGCCTATAACGAGGCCGAGGAAGTGTGTCAGGCCGGTGGTCAGGCTGCGGGCGTGCCCACGGGCTTCCCGTCACTCGACCGCATGCTCATGGGCTTCCGCGAGGGCCAGCTCATCATTATCGGCGCCCGCCCTGCTGTGGGTAAGACGTCGTTCGCCCTGAATCTGGCGCTCAACGCTGCCGCTGCCGGTTATACCGTCGGCTTCTTCTCGCTGGAGATGTCGGGCAAAGAAATTGCCCAGCGTCTGATTTGCGCCTACGCCATGATCTCGATCAGTGACTTCCGCATGGGCCGCATTAGCCCCGAGCAGTGGGCCAATATCAACGAGGCCACGCAGACCTTGTCCAAGCTCGATATTCTGATTGACGATACGCCCGGCACCACAGTGACCGAGATTCGCGCCAAGAGCCGCCGTATGCTCCATAACAAGGAGAAGGCAATCATCATCCTGGACTACCTGCAGCTGGTGAGTCCTCCGCCGGGACGCCGCTCCGAGAGCCGTACCGTCGAGGTTTCGGAGATGTCGCGTGGTCTGAAGATCATGGCCAAGGAGCTCAAGATCCCGCTCATCGCGCTGTCGCAGCTCTCGCGTCAGGTCGAATCCCGTACCGGCAAGCGCCCGCAGCTTTCCGACCTTCGTGAATCGGGCTCCATCGAGCAGGACGCCGATATCGTTATGTTCTTGGACCGCTCCGCCGACGAGGCCGAGGCCTCGCGCGACGATCGACCCGACGAGGGCGTTACGCGTATCGTCGTGGCCAAGAACCGTTCGGGCCCGATCGGCGACGTCGATCTGATGTTCCTGCCGGCATCCACCAAGTTCTATGAGCTTGATGGGGCACATGCCGAGGAGTAGGACAGGCGCCCGTTGCACGGGTATACTGGGAATGTTTTGTGCTTCTGCGTGCCGGCGTGGCGCGTAGACAGTCCATGAATGTAAGGAGTAAACATGCCGTCAACCGTTTTGGTCGGTGCCCAGTGGGGCGATGAGGGCAAAGGTAAGATTTGCGACCTGGTCGCCGGCGACTTCGATGCCGTCGTGCGCTACTCGGGAGGCAACAACGCCGGCCACACCATCGTCGTCAACGGCAAGAAGTACGGCCTGCACCAGGTGCCCTCCGGCATCATGTATTCCGATCACGTGTCGGTGATCGGTAACGGCTGCGTCGTCAACCCCAAGGTTGTCCTTGAGGAGATCGATATGTTCGAGGCCGACGGCATCACCACCAAGAACCTCAAGATTAGCGGCAACGCGCATGTCATCATGCCGTACCACATCGATCTGGATGGCGCCTTTGAGCAGAAGCTCGGCAAGAAGAACATCGGTACCACCAAGCGCGGCATCGGTCCGTGCTATCAGGACAAGATGGCGCGCATTGGCCTGCGCATGCAGGACATGCTGGACGAGGCACTGTTCCGCGACAAGCTGGAGACCGCTCTCGCCCGCGTGAACCCCGAGCTCGAGCTCATCTACAACCTGCCCACCTACACCGTGGACCAGATTTGCGACGAGTACCTGCCGATGGCCGAGCGCCTGCGTCCCTACATCACCGAGACGAGCCTGCTGCTCAACAACATGATCGATGAGGGCAAGAACCTGCTGTTTGAGGGCGCCCAGGCGACGCTGCTCGACATCGACCACGGCACCTATCCGTACGTGACGTCTTCCAACTGCACCGCCGGCGGTGCCATCACCGGCTCTGGCGTGGGCATGAAGAACGTCGACCGCGTGCTGGGCGTCATGAAGGCCTATATCACCCGCGTCGGTTCGGGCCCCATGCCCACCGAGCTTTCCTATGAGTCCGAGGCCGGCCACACGCTGACCGAGGAGGGCTATGAGTACGGCGTGACCACCGGTCGCCGTCGTCGTTGCGGCTGGTTTGACGGCCCTATCGCCAACTATGCCTCGCGCGTCAACGGCCTCACCGACATCGCCGTGACCAAGCTCGACGTGCTTTCGGCTTTCGACACCATCAAGGTGTGCGTTGCCTACGACGTCGATGGCGAGCGTTACACGAGCGTGCCCGAACACCAGGTGCGCTTTGAGCATGCCAAGCCCATCTACGAGGAGCTCCCTGGCTGGAAGTGCGATATCACCGGTTGCCGCAGCTTTGAGGAGCTGCCGCAGGAGGCTCAGGACTACGTGGCGTTTATCGAGGATCTGGCACACACCCGCGTGACGTTCATTGGCGTTGGCGCTGGTCGCGAGCAGATCATCAACCGATTCTGGAAGTAATCGGGACTATTTGGTTATTGCGATATACCCCTTTGCAGCCCGGACGGGCGGCCGAGGGGTATATTTGCTTGCAAAGGGCTCGCGCGGAGCGGGCCGTTCATCCATAGAGGAGGCACCCTTGAAGGCGGACACTCAAACCATCGACATCCTGTTGTTGGGCAGCGGCGGCCGTGAGCATGCTTTGGCAGCCAAGCTCGCAGCATCACCGCGCGCCGGCAAGCTCTACATTGCGCCGGGCAACGGCGGCACCGCGAGCTGCGGCGAGAACGTTGTTCTCGACGACTGCGATCCTGCGGCCGTGGCGGCGTTTGCGCAGAGCCACGGATGCGGACTTGTGGTAATTGGCCCCGAGGCTCCGCTCGTGGCGGGCGTGGCCGACGCCGTGCGCGCGGCGGGTATTCCCTGCTTTGGCCCGGGTGCCGAGGGCGCCCAGATGGAGGGCTCCAAGCTGTTCTCCAAGCAGCTCATGGAGCGCGCCGGTATCCCTACGGCGGCCTACGGCTCGTTTACCGACGAGGCTTCGGCTCTTGCCTACGTGCGCGAGCAGGGCGCCCCGCTGGTCGTCAAGGCCGACGGCCTTGCCGCGGGCAAGGGCGTTATCGTGGCAACCGAGCTTGCGCAGGCCGAGGAGGCCGTGCGCGAGTGTTTTGGCGGCACCTTTGGCGATGCCGGCAACACCGTGGTTATCGAGGAGATGCTCGTTGGCCCCGAGTGCTCGCTGCTGGCCTTTACCGACGGCAAGACCGTTCGCCCCATGGCCACCTCGCAGGACCACAAGCGCGCGCTCGAGGGCGACAAGGGCCCCAACACCGGTGGCATGGGCGTCTACAGCCCGGTGCCCATCGTGACTGACGAGGAGCACGCCACGATGGTGAAGGTCATGGAGCAGACCGTGGCCGAGCTCGCTGTCGAGGGTATCGACTACCGCGGCTGCCTGTACGGCGGCTTTATGCTCACGCCTGCCGGCCCCAAGGTGCTGGAGTTCAATGCCCGCTTTGGCGACCCCGAGACGCAGGTCGTGCTGCCGCGCCTTAAGAACGACCTGGTCGAGGTCATGCTGGCTTGTGCCAACTGCGAGCTCGATCAGATTGAACTCGACTGGCGCGACGAGTGGGCCGTGGCTGTTGTCCTGACGAGTGCGGGTTATCCCGGCAGCTACGAGAAAGGCAAGGTCATTACCGGTATCGCCGATGCCGAGGCCATGGAGAACGTGACCGTGTACCACGCGGGCACTGCCGTGGTGGACGGCCAGCTCGTGACCAATGGTGGCCGCGTGCTTGCCGTGACCGCGCTGGGCGATACGTTTGAGAACGCCCGCAACCTTGCCTACGAGGCCTGCGAGAAGATTGATTTTGAGGGCAAGACCCTGCGTCACGACATCGGCCTGCGCGCGCTGCGCGGCCGCGACGCCTGGGATGCCTAAAATCCGAGAGGAATGAGACGGATGGACGAGAAGAACGAAGAGCTCGTGGACGCGCAGATCGTCGAAGAGGACAGCCGCGTGTATGGGCACGCCGAGGGCGAGCCTGGTGGCGAGGTCGCTGACGAGCCGGCGCTGGTGCTGGGCGATGACGACCCGCACGATGCCGAGCTGCACGAGAAGATTCTTTCGGAGGAGTGCGCCTGGAAGGGCAAGATCCTCGACGTCCACCGTCTTGAGGTTGAGCTGCCCAACGGTCGCCGCAGCGCCCGCGATATCGTTCGCCATCCGGGTGCGGCGGCTGTTGTGGCACTGACCGAGAGCGGCAAGATCGTACTGGTGCGTCAGTACCGCACCGCCATCGACCGCGTGACGGTCGAGATTCCCGCCGGCAAGCTCGATCCAGGCGAGGACCCGCTCGATTGCGCCAAGCGCGAGCTGCATGAGGAGACGGGCTTTAGGGCTGGTCGCATTCGCTTTTTGACGTCGATTGTCACGTCCTGTGGTTTTTGCGATGAGATTATCCACATCTACTTGGCTACCAAGCTCGAGTTTGATGCGCCCAACCCCGATGATGACGAGTTTGTCAACGTGGACCTGGTGCCGCTGCATGAGCTGATCGACGCCGTACTCGACGGCAAGATCGAAGACGCCAAGACCGTCGTGGGCGCCTTGGCCTGCGACAGCATCGCACACCGCCTTGGGGGCGCGGAGCTCTAGGTTACGCGGTTTTACCAAACCGCGTAACGAGTCGACGCTGCAAACGCCCCTAAGCGGCAATCTGCCTTTCAATCGTCGCTCGCGTACCGAAGTACGCGTCGCTCCTCTTTCAAGGCACCTTGCTCGCTTAGGGACGTTTTCGCTGACGCTGCCAGAACATCGGCGTTATGCTTGTTGGGACGCTTTGTTTTCAGCCTGACCGGTTCAACCGGATTTCTCACGCTATTTATTTCTCTTCGAGGATTGCATGTTTAAAAGGTTTCTCTCGTATTACGAGCCCCAGATGGGGCTTTTTGTTGCCGATACTGTTTGTGCCCTGGTGCTTGCCGCCATTGACTTGGCGTTTCCTATCATTCTGCGCAATCTGACCGGTGGGCTCTTTACCCAGGGTCAGGCTGCTATTATGCAGGCGCTCGGTATGATCGCGGTTGGCCTGGTACTGATGTATGCCATCCGTTGCGCCTGTCGCTACTTTGTGAGTTACTGGGGCCACGTGATGGGCGCGCGCATGGAGTCCAAGATGCGCGAGGACCTGTTCGATCAGTATGAGCGCTTTAGCTTTGCGTACTTCGATCGCAACAGCTCGGGTGACATGATGAGCCGCGTGGTCAACGACCTGTTCGATATCTGCGAGGCGGCACACCACGTGCCCGAGTGGATTATCATCTGCGGCATCGAGATCGTCGGCTCGTTCGTGATTCTCTTTGCTATTGCCCCGGTGCTGGCGCTTGCCATGGCCGTGGTGACGGCGGTGTTTGCGGTCATCATGTTTTGGCAGAACATGCGCATGCGCGAGGTCTTCAGCGACAACCGCAAAAAGATCAGCGGCATTAATGCTCAGCTGCAGGATTCGCTGGCAGGCATGCGCGTGGTAAAGAGTTTTGCGAACGAGGAAGCTGAGCGCTCCAAGTTCCGCGCCTCCAACGACCGCTATCTTTCGTCCAAGGAGAATATGTATCACGCCATGGGCGTCTACACTGCGACGTATGGTCTGCTCTCGGGCGTGCTGTACGTGATTGTGGTGCTGCTGGGTGGTTGGCTGGTGGCCCAGGGACAGCTGCAGGCGGTTGATATGGCGACCTTCGCGCTCTACATTTCGCTGTTCTGCACCCCGCTCGAGACGCTTGTGAACTCGGCTGAGACGTATCAGAAGGCCATCGCCGGCTTTAAACGCATGGACGAGGTGCTTTCGACCGCCCCGGATATCCAGGACAAGCCGGATGCCGCGGATCTGCAGGTGACGGCTGGCGCGGTTGAATATCGCGACGTGTGCTTTAGCTACGAGGATGTTGAATTGGGCGAGGGCGGCGCCGACGGGCGCCCTGTTATCGACCATATGGATCTGTCCATCAAGCCCGGCCAGACCATTGCGCTGGTTGGCCCCTCGGGCGGCGGCAAGTCCACAACGTGTTCGCTGCTGCCGCGCTTTTATGACGTGGCTGCTGGATCCATCAGCATCGACGGCCAGGACGTGCGCGACGTGACGCAACAGAGTCTGCGCCGCGCCATTGGCCTGGTGCAGCAGGATGTCTATCTGTTTGACGGTACGATTGGCGAGAACATCGCCTACGGCAGGCCAGGCGCCACGGCAGAAGAGGTCGCCGAGGCCGCTCGCCGCGCCAATATCGATGCCTTCATTGAGTCGCTGCCGCAGGGCTACGACACGGTCGTGGGCGAGCGCGGCAGCCGTCTTTCGGGCGGCCAGAAGCAGCGCGTAGCCATTGCGCGCGTGTTTCTCAAGAACCCCAAGATCCTGATCCTGGACGAGGCGACGAGCGCCTTGGATAACGAGAGCGAGGAGGCGGTGCAGGAGTCACTCGAAGAGCTGGCACGCGGCCGCACCACGATTATCATCGCCCATCGTCTTTCGACCATTAAGCATGCCGATGAGATTGCGACCGTTGAGCATGGTCGCGTTGTGGAGCGTGGCACGCACGAGGAGCTTCTCGCCCGTGACGGCACCTATGCCCGTTACTATCGAATGCAGTTCGAAGGTGCGCGTGCGCACGAGCTCGACTGATTGATATGACAGGAAGTTTATGGCTGACAAGAACCCTTTGACTCCGGAAGAAGTGACGGAGTTATTCTCCGAAATCGATGCATCCGGCGTCTTGGATCCCACGCTTGCCAAAAAGCGAACCGAGCGCATGCGTGAGAAGGAGGCTGCGGCCAAGCGCGGTGACAAAGCGGCGCTAGCGCAGCTGCGCAGCGAGGACCGCGCGAGCCAGGCAAAACATATCGACCCGCTGTCCGAGGACGATCCTTCGGGCTCGCAGGTGAGCCATACCATTACGAAGACCGCGATGGCCGTGGTCATCGGTATTCTGGTGCTGATCGTGGGCATGCAGATCGGCTACGGCGTGATGCGCCGTCTGAATACCGCCAACCTGTCCGAGAGCGTTTCGGTGGATACCGTTTCGACGGCGCTGAAGGGCGGCCTTGAGTGGGGCAACGGCTTTACGCAGTTTCCGCTCGATTTTACCGTCGACGAGGCCGATGAGCGCACGGGCACGGTTGAGGTGACGGTGTTGGACACGTCTTCTGCCAACGAGCTCGAGCTGCTGTCCAACGGGCAGATTCAGGCCGCGGCGCTTGCGACCAACGCGTTGCTCAACGATAAGATCGACCGCGTGGTGTATAACGTTCACGCCTATATCGACGAGGATAGCAACATTCAGCACGATTCCTTCTTTGGCATGTTCCCCGCGCGCGGCCACCAGAGCGCCATTTTGACGTTCGTGTGGACCAAGAGCTCATCCAACGCCACGAGTATCGACTGGAAGATGCGCATCGTGAGTATGGATGACACCATCGCCGAGCGCATTCAGAAGCAGGTGAACTCGGTGTCGTCGTTGATTGAGGACCCGGTGGTGAGCCAGACCAAGATTGACGAGGAAAAAGCCGAGCGCGATCTGGAGCATCGTCTGCATGGCCGCGAGATTTTCCGCGGCGGCAAGCCCGATCGCTCACCTTCCGATCTGCTGGAACAGGACAAATAAGACGCCATCATCCCGCGTGAGCCAAGCGCCCCGCGGGATGATTTTTCTGGATAGAGGGTAGCTAATTTGGGACGGGGCTCTTTTAGCTACCCCGGCAGATAACGCAAATGGTTTAGCCGATTGACGGCCGGGCAGCTAAAAAAGCCCCGTCCCAAATTAGCTACCCTAAAACCCATTATGCATAGAAAGTCATAATTATCATTTCGTAAACATTTCGATGAAATTAACGCCATAAGGCATGCTTGCGGTTACAATACCGCGAGGCCTAAATACACACCTTTAAGCCGGTCCAGAGAGACCGGGAAGGAGAACTATGGCGAACAACCGTACCGCGGGCGCTGCAGCCCGCACCATCGCGCCCAGCGAGCTTTGCCAGCGCATGCTGGCCAAAACCAGCAAGGGCACCTGCGGTCCCTGCATCCTGTACCTTGAGGATGGGACCATTTTTTATGGACGTGCATGCGGCGCCGAAGGCACCGCGACCGGCGAAGTCTGCTTCAACACCTCGCTTGAGGGCTACTTTGAGGTCATGACCGACCCGAGCTATGCCGGCCAAATCGTAACCATGACCTATCCGCAGATCGGCAACTACGGCATCGACGAGACCGACGTCCAGTCGGCCTTCCCTAGTGACGCCGCGCGCCCTGCGAGCGCTCCGGCCATGCGCGGCATGATTGTTCGCGACATGTGCGCCACGCCTTCCAACTGGCGCTCGGCCGTCAGCGTGCCGGAGTATCTGCGTGCCCACGGTATCGTTGCCATCGAGGGCGTCGATACCCGCGCCCTGGTGCGCCACCTGCGCGACAACGGTTCCAAAATGGGCATTATCTCGACCGAGATCTTCGACGTCGACGAGCTTGCCGAGCGTCTGGCCGCAGCGCCCACGCTGGTGGGCGAGAACCTGGTCAAGACCGTAAGTTGCCCCGCGCCTCACGAGTTTGTGGCTGCCGACCTGCCTGCCACGCATGACTTTGCGCTTTCGGCTGCCGCTCCTGCCCGTCACAAAGTGGTCGCCTACGACTGCGGTGTGAAGCGCGGCATTCTGGAGGGGCTGGTCCGCGCCGGCTGCGACCTTACCGTCGTGCCGTGGGACACGCCTGCCCAGCAGGTGCTCGACATGAATCCCGACGGCGTCTTTTTGTCCAATGGCCCCGGCGACCCCGATGCCGTGGTGGAGACCTACGAGCAGGTGCAGCAGCTGATCGGCAAGGTGCCGGTCTTTGGTATTTGCCTGGGTCATCAGATGATCAGTCTGGCCTGCGGCGCCCAGATGGAAAAGCTTAAGTTCGGTCACCGCGGTGGCAACCAGCCGGTCATGAACCTGGTAAGCCGTCGCGTGGAGATCACCGCGCAAAACCATGGCTTTGGCCTGCTGTTCCCCAGCTTGGGCAAGCTTGTCCCCGAGCTTTCCGGCGGCGAGACCGAGCATGCGGCCGATGGAGATCTGCGCGTCTGGGTGCGCCGCGGCATCGCGCCGGTCGTGATGAACGGGCGCTTTGGTCGCATTCGCCTGACACATGTGAACCTCAACGACGGCACCGCCGAGGGCATCCAGCTGCTCGACGCCCCGTGCTTCTCGGTCCAGTACCACCCCGAGGCCTCGCCTGGCCCCACCGATGCCCACTATCTCTTTACCGCCTTTACGCGACTCATGGACGGCGAGGAGAACTACCTGGACATCGACACCGCGAAGGACCGCCTTGCCGGCTGGAACTTTGCTGAGTCCGAGACCGCTGAGACCGAGGAGAACTAACATGCCGAAACGTACTGACATCAAGCGCATCCTCGTCATTGGTTCGGGCCCTATCGTTATTGGCCAGGCCTGTGAGTTTGACTACTCCGGTGCCCAGGCCTGCAAGGTGCTCAAGGAGGATGGCTTTGAGGTCATCCTGGTCAACTCCAACCCGGCGACCATCATGACCGACCCGGGTCTTGCCGACCGCACCTATGTCGAGCCCATCACCGCCGAGTTTATCGAGCGTGTAATCAAGAAAGAGCGCCCGGACGCGCTGCTGCCCACGCTGGGCGGCCAGACCGGTCTGAACGCCGCCGTCGAGCTGGCAAAGGACGGCACGCTCGACAAGTACGGCGTCGAGATGATCGGCTGCGACCTGGCCGCTATCGAGCGCGGCGAGGATCGCAAGCTCTTTAACGAGGCCATGGCCGAGATCGGCCTGGAGGTCGCGCGCTCGGGCTATGCCTACAGCGTGGCTGACGCCGAGGCCATCGCCGAGCGCGTGGGCTATCCCTGCGTACTGCGCCCGAGCTTTACCCTCGGCGGCGCCGGTGGCGGCATCGCACATACTCACGAGGAGCTCGTCTCCATCGTGAGCCAGGGCCTCGAGCTCTCGCCCGCCCACGAGGTGCTGGTCGAGGAGTCCATCGAGGGCTGGAAAGAGTATGAGATGGAGGTCATGCGTGACCGCGCCGGCAACGGCATCATCGTGTGCTCCATCGAGAACCTCGACCCCATGGGCGTGCATACCGGCGACTCCATCACCGTGGCGCCGGCGCAGACGCTCTCCGACCTTGAGTACCAGCGCATGCGTGTCGCGTCGCTCGCCATTCTGGAGAAGATTGGCGTCGAGACCGGCGGCTCCAACGTGCAGTTTGCCGTGAACCCCCAGACCGGCCGCCTGATCGTCATCGAGATGAACCCGCGCGTGAGCCGTTCGTCCGCACTGGCCTCCAAGGCCACGGGCTTCCCCATCGCCAAGGCCGCCGCTCGCCTGGCCGTGGGCTACACGCTCGACGAGATCGTCAACGACATCACCAAGGCAACGCCCGCCTGCTTTGAGCCCACAATCGACTACTGCGTCGTCAAGGTGCCGCGCTTTGCCTTCGAGAAGTTTAAGGGTACCGACCCCACGCTCACCACGCGCATGAAGGCCGTGGGCGAGATTATGGCGATCGGCCGCACCTTTGAGGAGGCCTTCGGCAAGGCCATGCGCTCGCTGGAGGACGGCCACCAGGGCATTTGCGCCGGTGGCAAGGAGGGTGCCGATAAGCTGAGCGACGACGAGCTTGCTCAGGCCGTGGCAACCCCGACCGAGCATCGCATCTTCTTTGTGGTCGAGGCCCTGCGCCGTGGCTGGGACATCGCTCGCATCCATGCCATCTGCGGTATCGATCCGTGGTACCTCAACCGTATCAATGACATGGTGCAGGTCCAGGAGAGCATCCGCGGCCTACGTGTGGAGGATATCGACGCCGACGCGATGCGCCTGCTCAAGCAGTACGGAACGAGCGACGCCGAGATTGCCGAGCTGACCGGATCCGATGAGCGCTTTGTGCGCGCCTATCGCAAGGGTCTGGGCGTGGTTCCCAGCATGAAGACGGTCGATACCTGCGCTGCGGAGTTCTCGAGCGCCACGGAGTACCACTACAAGACGTACGAGAACATCTACCGCACGAGCCCGGATGCCAAGAAGTGCGTGGCTCCCGACGAGACCACGCCGGCGGACAAGCCCAAGGCGATGATCCTGGGCGCCGGCCCCAACCGCATTGGTCAGGGTATCGAGTTCGATTACTGCTGCGTGCACGCGAGCTACGCGCTGGCGGCCCGCGGCTTTGAGACCATCATGGTCAACTGCAACCCCGAGACCGTCTCGACTGACTACGATACCTCGGACCGCCTGTACTTTGAGCCGCTCACCTACGAGGACGTTATGGACGTCATCGATGTTGAGCGTCCCGACGGCGTCGTGGTGACGCTCGGCGGCCAGACCCCGCTTAAGCTGGCGCGCATGCTCGAGGAGAGTGGCGTGAACATTATGGGCACCAAGCCCGACGCCATCGACTTTGCCGAGGACCGCGAGCGCTTCGCCGCCCTGCTCGACAAGCTGGGCATCATGTACCCGCCGGCGGGCCAGGCCACGTCGTTTGAGGAGGCCGAGGCCGTGGCCGCGCACATCGGCTACCCGCTGCTGGTGCGTCCGAGCTACGTGCTGGGCGGCCGCGGCATGATGATCGCCTACGATGCCGAGCATCTGCGCGATTACATGGCCGAGGCTGCGCGCATTAGCCCCGACTACCCGGTGTATCTGGACCGCTTCCTGGAGGGTGCGATCGAGTCCGACGTCGACGCCTTGTGCGATGGCGAAGAGGTCTACATCGGCGGCATTCTGGAGCATATCGAGGAGGCCGGTATTCACTCCGGCGACTCTGCGACCTGCATCCCGCCGTTCAGCTTTAGCGAGAGCCTGCAGGCGAAGCTTCGCGAGACCACGCGCCGCATCGCGATGGCGCTGGGAGTCCGCGGCCTGGTCAACGTGCAGTACGCCATCAAGGGCGAGACCGTCTACGTGATCGAGGCCAACCCGCGCGCGAGCCGCACCGTGCCGTTTATCTCCAAGGCCACCGGCGTGCCGCTGGCCAAGTGCGCGGCGCGTATCATGGCAGGCGATTCCATCGCGAGCCTGGGCCTGCCGAGCGACGAGCGTCAGCTCGATTGGTTCTGCATGAAGGAAGCCGTTATGCCCTGGGGCCGTTTCCCGGGAGCCGACGTTATCCTGGGGCCCGAGATGAAGTCGACGGGCGAGGTCATGGGTATCGCCAAGAGCTATCCCGAGGCATATGCCAAGACGCAGCTGGCGATCGACTACAAACTGCCCGATCCGAGCTGCGGCAAGGTGTTCATCAGCGTGTGCGACCGCGACAAGCGTCATATCCTTTCGGTCGCGCGTATCCTGCGCTACCTGGGCTTTGACATCTGCTCCACCGAGGGTACGGCGCGCGTGCTGCGCGGCGGCAACGTGACGTGCGAAGTCGTGGAGAAGATCAGCGGCCCGCACGACGGCGAGCGTCCCAACATCGGCGACCTCATCGCCGATGGCAAGATTGCGGTGATTATCAACACGCCGTATGGCCCGGGCTCGCGCGGCGATGGCTACCTGCTACGTACCGAGGCCGTGCGCCGCGGCGTGACTTGCGTGACCGCGATGTCTGCCGCCAACACGTACGTGAGCGCCATCGAGGCCGTGCGCGAGGACCAGCAGGGTCACGGCAGCGCCAACGACATGGGCATGGACGTCATCGCCCTGCAGGACCTGCCGCAGCACACGGTGTAATGTGACCTGGTCGGCCGGGGCGGCAGCCGGACACTTTCTCTCGGAAACTGGGCTTCGCGAAGTTTTCCGAGAGAAAGGTCCGCCTCCCGCCCCGGCCTGCGGTGACTTGGCTTCACCGCGTGCTGCCGAAGGGGCTTTGCGCGATGACTAGGGCTAAATAGAAAATGAGCGTGGGCTCTGTCGTTCGAATGAACGACAGAGCCCACGTTAATATTTCAGCCAACGTACGTCATAGCAATCCCCGGTAGGTCGAAGGTGCCGTGCGGCGGCCCGGTGTTTTCATCTGAACGACTTTGCGTAGCAACCGGAGCTCATTTATTTCAGCCAACGTACGTCATAGCAATCCCCGGTAGGTCGCAGGGTGGCGGCTGAGCCTTTCCC
>DBFDDV010000054.1:0-26535 GCA_048302525.1 Collinsella sp.
AGGCCAACCGCCGCGCGCGCCGCCTTCATGCGTAGGTTCCTTTTGCCCGGCATGGAGTTCCTTTCGTAGTAATGGACAGATATCCGTTGCAACATGACAGAAATATATTGCATCCATCAAAGGATGTCAACTATATCTGTCATTATGAAAACCATGTCTGTCATCGCCATGCAGACATACCAATTTCAATTCGCTATTCAAACTTACTCGGACAGAACCGACTCGGTTTTGTCCGAGTAAACGAATCTCCATCGAACTCCGAACGATTGTTCGATGGATTTCGTGTTGGTTGGAACCGTCTGTGGGCTGGGCTATGCTACTTTGACTATCTATATGACTTAAACGCAGCAAAGGAGCACCAAGAGAGCGAGCATGGCAAAAAACACCGCAAACTATGGTAACGACAGTATTCGTCAGCTCAAGGACGAGGAGCGCGTACGCCTGCGCCCCGCCGTCATCTTTGGCTCGGACGGACTCGATGGCTGCGCGCATGCCGCCTTCGAGATCCTGTCCAACGCCGTTGACGAGGCACGCCAGGGCTACGGCAAGCTCATCACCCTTACCGCCTTTCGCGATGGCTCTATCCAGGTAGAGGACAATGGCCGTGGCTGCCCGCTCGACTGGAACCCTTCCGAGAAGCGCTTTAACTGGGAGCTCGTCTTTTGCGAACTCTACGCCGGCGGCAAGTATAACAACAACCAGGGCGGCGACTACGACTTCTCGCTCGGTACCAACGGCCTGGGCTCCTGCGCGACTCAGTACGCTTCCGAGTACATGGACGTCACCGTCTGGCGTGACGGCAACAAGTACTCCCTGCACTTTAAGAAGGGCAAGGTCGTCGGCGCCAAAAAGAAGGCACTCGAGATTGAGCCCAGCGACGAGGAACGCACCGGCACCACCATCAAGTGGCGTCCCGATCTTGAGGTCTTTACCTCCATCAGCATCCCCCACGAGTGGTATCGCGAGACCATGCGCCGCCAGGCCGTGGTCAACGCCAACGTGACCTTCCGCCTGCGTATTGAGGGTGACGATGGCGAGTTTTCCGAAGAGGACTTTTGCTATCCCAAGGGCATCGAGGACTATGTGCTCGAGAAGGTCGGTACCGACTACCTTACCGAGCCTTTCTTTATCGAGGCCGACCGTCGCGGTCGCGACCGCGAGGACCTGCCCGACTACAACGTCAAGATTACCGCGTGCATGTGCTTCTCGCGCACCTTCATGATGCAGGAGTACTACCACAACTCATCGTGGCTCGAGAACGGCGGTTCGCCCGAGAAGGCCGCCCGCAGCGCTCTGACCAGCGCCATCGATGCCTACATCAAGCAACAGGGCAAGTACAACAAAAACGAGAGCGGCATTAAGTGGCAAGACGTCCAGGACTGCCTAGTGCTGGTGACCAACTGCTTCTCCACCCAGACGTCCTATGAAAACCAGACCAAGAAGGCCATCAACAACCGCTTTATCCAGCAGGCCATGACGGCCTTCTTTAAGGAGCGCCTCTCGACTTACCTGATCGAGAACAAAGACGCTGCCAACAAGATCATGGAGCAGGTGCTCATCAACAAGCGTTCGCGCGAGAACGCCGAGAAGACGCGTCAGAGCATCAAGACCAACCTGCAGCAGAAGACCGACATGGCCAACCGCGTGCAGAAGTTCATCGACTGCCGCTCCAAGGACAAGAGCCGCCGCGAGATCTACATCGTAGAGGGCGACTCGGCAGCAGGCGCCATTCGCACCTCGCGCGATGCCGAGTTCCAGGGCGTTATGCCTGTCCGCGGTAAGATCCTCAACTGCCTGAAAGAGGACTACCCGCGCATCTTTAAGTCCGACATCATCATGGATCTCATGCGCGTGCTGGGCTGCGGCGTGGAGATCAAGGACAAGCGCATCAAGAACCTTGGCGCCTTCGACCTGGACAACCTCAACTGGAACAAGGTCATCATCTGTACGGACGCCGACGTCGACGGTTATCACATCCGCACGCTCGTACTCACCATGCTCTACCGCCTGGTGCCCACGCTTATCGACGAGGGCTACGTGTATATCGCCGAGTCGCCGCTCTACGAGATCAACTGCAAAGAGAAGACCTACTTTGCCTACACCGAGCTCGAGAAGAACGGCATCCTTAAGGAGATCGGCGACCAAAAGTGCTCGATCAACCGCTCCAAGGGTCTTGGTGAGAACGACCCGGACATGATGTGGCTCACCACCATGAACCCCGAGACGCGTCGCCTGATCAAGGTTGAGCCCGAGGACGTCACCAAGATGGAAACCATGTTCAACCTGTTGCTGGGCAACGACGAGGCGGGCCGCAAGCGCCATATCTCCGAGCACGGCAAGGAATACCTGGACCAGCTGGACCTGCAATAGCAGTAAATCGATAACGACGGCCCATAAGAAGTTCAAGAGGAAATCGTGGCAAAGAAGAAGACGAAGAACCAGCCAAAGAAAAAGCAGGTCAACGCCGAGAACGTCATCGGCCTGCACTCCGAGGTCACCGACCAGCCGATCACGCAGACGCTCGAGGTCAACTACATGCCCTACGCCATGAGCGTCAACGTCTCGCGTGCGTTCCCCGAGATTGACGGCTTTAAGCCCTCGCACCGCAAGCTGCTCTACACCATGTACAAGATGGGCCTGCTCAAGGGCGAGCGCCAGAAGAGCGCCAACATCGTGGGCCAGACCATGAAGCTCAACCCGCACGGCGACGCCGCGATCTACGAGACGATGGTGCGCCTGGCCACCGGTAACGAGGCGCTGCTCGCGCCGTTCGTTGAGTCGAAGGGCAACTTTGGCAAGTACTATTCGGGCGACCTGAGCTACGCCGCCTCGCGTTATACCGAGGCCAAGCTCTCCCCCATCAGCGCCGAGATCTTCAAGGACATCGACAAGGATCCGGTCGACTTCGTCGACAGCTACGACGGCGCCATGAAGGAGCCGCGCCTGCTGCCCACCACGTTCCCCAACATCCTTGTCTCGGCCAATAAGGGCATCGGCGTCGCCATGGCGTCCGACATCTGCGGTTTCAACCTCAACGAGGTCTGTACTGCCACGATGCATTACCTCAAGGATCCCGACTGCGATCTGCTCGAGTACATGCCCATGCCCGACTTCTCAACCGGCGGCGAGATCATCTACCGCCGCGAGGAGATGGAAAAGATTATCGAGACCGGCCTTGGTAGCTTCCAGATCCGCTCCCGCTGGCGCTGGATTCCCGAAGAGCGCATTATCGAGGTCTACGAGATCCCCTACACCACCAAGACCGATGTCATCATCGAGCGCATCGTCAAGCTCTCCAAAGAGGGCAAGGTCAAGGAGATCGCCGATATCCGCGACGAGACCGACCTTTCGGGCCTGCGCATCGCCATCGACCTTAAGCGCGGTGTCGACCCCGACAAGCTCATGGCCAAGCTCTATCGCTCGACCACGCTGCAGGATTCGTTCTCGTGCAACTTCAACGTGCTCGTCGACGGCTATCCCCGTGTTATGGGCGTGCGCCAGATTCTGCACGAGTGGGTCAAGTGGCGTATTGAGTCCACGCGTCGCCGCATTAACTTTGACCTGGGCAAAAAGTCCGAGCGTCTGCACTTACTGCACGGCCTCGAGGCGATATTGCTCGACATCGACAAGGCCATCGCCATCATCCGCGGCACCAAGCTCGAAGCCGAGGTCGTGCCCAACCTTATGAAGGGTTTCGACATCGACGAGACCCAGGCCGAGTTTGTTGCCGAGCTCAAGCTCCGCAACATCAACGAGGAGTACATCCTCAACCGCACCAAGGACATCGCTAAGCTCGAGGGTGAGATTGCCGAGCTTGAGGAGATCCTCTCCAGCGAGGACAACATCAAGAAGGTCATCAGCGACGAGCTGGCCGCGGTCAACAAGAAGTACGTGATGCCGCGCCGCACGGGCAGGATCGAGCCCCATGAGGTTATCGAGGTAAGCCTGGAGCCCGAGGTCGAGGAGTACCCGGTTACTATCATGCTTTCGCGCGAGGGCTACCTTAAAAAGATGACGGACCGTGTGCTCAAGAAGGCGACCACGCTCAAGTACAAAGACGGCGATAAGCCCTTTATCGAGTTCCCGTCCTCCAACACGCACGAGCTGCTCGTGTTTACCAACAAGAGCCAGGTGTACAAGTGCAAGGTTGCGGCGTTTGAGGACACCAAGTCGGCCCAGCTGGGCTCGTACCTGCCGACCGATCTTGAGATGGAACCCGACGAGAGCGTCATCTGGGTCATCGACCCCGAGGACTACAAGGCCGACGTGCTGTTTGTCTTTGAAAACGGCCGCGTGGTGCGTGTCGCACTTGCCGGATACGTCACCAAAACCAACCGCAAGCGCCTCAAGAACGCCATCTACGGTGGCAGCAAGCTGCTGTATGCCCAGGTGCTCAAGGAGGATCGCGACATCGCGCTGGTCTCGAGCGACTATCGCCTGATGAACTTCAACACGTCGCTGCTCAAGACCAAGACGACCACCAACACGCAGGGCGTCCAGGCCCTTACGGCCAAGAAGGGCCGCTCGGTCACCACGGTCGGCACAACCGAAGAGATCCTTGGCGCCGGCGTCTCGGCCGAGAAGTTCACCGCGCAGAGTCTGCCCTCCGCCGGTGCCCTCATGAAAGAAAACGACATGCCGAGTCTGTTTGACTAGGACGACGGCAGAACCGCCATAGTTTTACAAAGCAGCGGGGCCCGGAGCGCAGCAATATCGCGCCCCGGGCCCCGCTCGTTGCGGAGGTCATCCTCGGAAATGTCGACGATACGGGGGCTTCCCGCACCGTCCTAAGCCGTTAGCAAAACTCACAAAAGTTAGCAAAAGTTGCAAAAATTAGCAAAACTTGCAAAGGAGCCACCATGGAGTACAGCAAATGGCTCCGCCATGCCAGGCATGCTCGAAGATATTATCGAGCGAACCAAAGAAGCGGCAGATAGCTACCTTTCACAGTCTCACGCGCGCATGAACGGCGTTCAAATTGGTCCAGTGGGCATCGATTGGACATATGTTCAAGAAGCCCAGGGCAACTGGCGCACGTGCATGAATGGCATCTTCAGGCAACTCGAGAAGCATGGCATCGGGCTTCTCTCGAAACGACCTATCGAGAGCTTTCCGATAAAGACATTGAGTTTTTGCTCGCGATGCTGCCCGATTCTGGCCCCAGCAGGATCTCGGAGATAGCCAAACGCATGGGCGTCGCCAGCAACTACGCAAGCCAATACAAACGCCGCCTCCTCGAGGACGGCGTTATCGGGAAACGTGGGCGTGGCCTCGTCGGCTTCGACATCCCCGCGTTCAGAGAATTCTTGAACGAGAAGGCGTTTTAGCACACCGGAATTGTCCGCGGGAGCATCGTTGCATGGCAATCAGCATTCCTCCTGGTAAGGGCAGCAAGCATTTCCGCTAGTGCTGATTGCCATGCGCCCCTCTTGTCCTTAGGCGAGCTTGCGAGCGAGCTCTCGCACCTCTTTCAACTTGGGCGACGATACCATGCTGTCGCGCTCGGTCATACCGCTGATGGTGACAATGCCCTGATCCTCCCACTTGCAGTACGCGCAGGTTGACTTATACATAGCGATCGCCGCATCATAGACGCCCTCGCTATGGCTATCGAGCAAAAGGGCCGTCTTGGTGAACGGGAAGCCCGTAGCACCGAAGGCGTACAGGCGGTCGATGGCGGCCTTCTCCTGCGCGGTGATATCGAACCAGTAGATAGGCGAGGCAAAGACGACCATGTCTGCGTCTTTCAGCGGCTCGATCACGTCGGCCATGTCATCCTTCTGCACACAGGTGCCCTCATGGGTAAAGCAGTACTGGCATCCCAGACAACCAGCAATCTTTTTGCCGGCAACGCGGATGACCTCGACCGTATGGCCGGCCTCGCGCGCGGTCTCGGCAAAGGCCTCGACCATGGTGTCGGTATTGGCACCCTTGCGCGGGCTACCACTCAATACAACGATATTCATAGAAATCTCCCTCCTTCATGCCGCAGGCGCGCGGCACACATTTCGTTGTAACCAAAACAGATGAAGCTATTCAGTCGTCCGCAGACCACATCTCTCGTTCGTGCTCTCTAGACAAGGCGCAAACGGTGCTGCACCCCCTGTCGCGCTATATCCCTACGCAGTGTTCAGAACCCCTGCTCACCGAGCAGCACCGCGCGAGGTCCAGCACGAGTACGCCTTCCCGGGTACAGGTCTCATGCCCTATGCGGGAGATGAGGACCTTCGGGAACACGTCCCCGATGGGCAGAAGCGACGCGAGCTCCCCCTCAAGCATCAAGTTGATGCTCATATCGCCTCTCACATACGCTCTCCTTCCCGGTTTCGAAACTCGAATTGATTTAAAGTTTCGAAACCGGGAAGGCAATATACAAAAGGATGTGTCGAGGAACGAATCCCAGCCACGTCATGTCGGCAGCGATGAAGGGCGCATCCGCGCGTGCTACAATGCGGGCATCAGAGATGAAAACACAGTCCCCTTCGGGTAGTCGTGGGCGTGCGGGAGTCCGCATCAGTAACCTGCCTCCT
Source organism: Collinsella sp. (assembly GCA_048302525.1). Lineage (GTDB taxonomy): Bacteria > Actinomycetota > Coriobacteriia > Coriobacteriales > Coriobacteriaceae > Collinsella. Next base: position 6,531 of record DBFDDV010000054.1, read on the forward strand.
TGGTTGTCCCTTCTCTGCATGGTCATCTACATAAAGGAGGAACCAACCATGCAGATCAGCGTGTCGTCCACCCTGACCGTATATCACGACGGTCAATTCTGGGTCGGGCTGGCGGAGCACGTCGAGGGCGGGAGGTACGGCGTCGCCCGCATCGTCTTCGGCGCGGAGCCGTCCGATGAGGAGATCCTGCGATTCGTTACAAGCGAATGGGAGAAGCTCTCGTTCTTCGGCGACAAGGCCACTGAAACAAGCAAGCCCGCGAAGAACCCCAAGCGGCGCGCTCGCGAGGTAGCGAAAGCCCTTAAACGGCCCGCGGTGAGCACCAAGGCACAACAGGCGCTCGCGGCACAGCGGGAAGCGATGAAGCGGGAGTCGGCCCAAGCAAGAAGCCAGCGTCGCGCGGATGAGGCGGAGGCGCGCTTCGAGCAGCGGAAGTTGAAGCGCAAGCAGAAGCATCGTGGGCATTGACCGGCGCCGACATGGGTCCTGGTATGAACAGGGCTACGTCCCCCCGTTCGCACATGAATATATGAACTTGGTTTCGACCATCTCATGCTTGCATTGTGGCGGTATTTGCAACAATGCAAGCATGGATATCTCACGGGACATGAAATCACAAAGGTCGCCCAAAGGTTGTCAAGCGAAAACTCCGACCCGTTAGTGCAGTTCAGGGGCTCGCGAACGTTAGATGTCGGTTTACTCCCACTCGGTGAGTCTTCTCGCAGGAGAGCGATCGAATCTCCTTCTTGAGCCTCGAGATTGGTCCCAGACTAGCACATTGGACAAACGGGATAGCACTATAGCTCGTGCCAGTTGCAATAGACGCACGCATCGAGCACCCTAGACCTCCCGAACCTTGCCGCAGCGTCGCCCTCCGGGTAGAGCTTGACGACCTGCATCCGGTCAGGCGAGACGGCGACGATGAACGACACGTAGTGCTCTTTCGACATAGGGTGCGCCAGCGACACATGCAGCTCGTCCTCCACGAATTATACGTCTATGGCGTGCTTCCCCTCGGCCGGCTCGGCCTCAAGCGGCGGCAGCACGATCCCTCAGCGCGAGACGACAGCCCCTCCTGTGACGGAGAGCACGTTGCCGCACACTGGACATACATAGAACTTGGAGTGAAGGGCGTTCACGGAACGATTAGCGTTGCTCACGTCGCGAATTTGAATCTCCTCACGATTCCATTGACACCTTCTATGCCGCCTTCGGGCGGTCTTCGTCCTCCGGCCAGTTGGCCTCCCCGAATTCCACGGGGCCCTAATCCCCCAGCGCCGTGTGCACCCTCGCGCGATTGCGTACGGACTCGATATGCTTGAACAAACCTGGCGTGGCTTCTCCCCGCGGCTCGTAGGCCCGCGCGTGCACGCACTGCGATTTGACCAGTCCCATGAGCGACTTCGTGGCCGCGTTGTCCCACGGCGAAGATATCGAACCCATGGACGGGCTAATCTCGCGCTCGTGAACGGGCGGCCGCATCAAGATCTCCTTATAGATGAAGTAGTGTGCCTATGCGCCCGCGGCGAATCGCGAAAAGTACAGCAGGTTGTTGCGTGCGCTCGCACTCGTCGCCGTGTAATGCACAATGACGATATTCATCAAACACCCCTGGCACCACGGGAGTGCAGTAGGCGTCAGTCCCAGGTGTTGCTCGTCAGAAACTCGTTCATCGCCCATCTTCTCATCGAGCGACTCCACGTCGCGACGGATCACGGCCACGTTCTGCTCCAGGCGATAGGTGCGCGCAACCAGGCAGTTGTGCTTCTTGACACGCTTCGTCAACTCGTCGTTCTTCACCTCCATCACGGCGCAACTTCGCGAGATGGGGAGAACCACCCCCAACGAGCGTCATCGCCCGCCTATGAGCGCCACCACGATCGACTCCATGCGAAACCTCCCGAACAAGACGCGGCCCTTGCTGCCGTACATCTTCTCGGATGGTCACAAATAGGGCGGCAGTTGAAAAGCAAAGAACTATTTATTTGATTTTTTGAACTGTCTAATAGGATGACAGTTTGGGCATACCTTATTCTCCATTCAAGGAGGTAAGACCATGTGGCGAATAAAAGACGTATCAAGGATGACTGGCGTTAAAAGGGACAACATCCAACAGATATGCGACAAACACGATTCACGTTACTTCATCTTTTGCCCCGAGGACAGCAGACAAGGCAGGCGTTTCTTCGATGAGGAGGATGTACTGAAAGTTGCCCTCGTAGGTCAATACCAGAAAATGGGCTATAGCCTGACCTCCATCAAGAGGGCCTTTGATGAGATGGAAAGCGCCGAGCAGCCGTTCGAGGAAATAACCGAAAGACAGCTGGAGGAACTAACTGCGAAGCGCCAAGAGTTGGACAGGCAGCCCAAGTTCTGCAAGGAGCTCAACAGGGCATCCCATGGGCGAAACCCGAAGGAGGCGGTCCAAGCACTTCTGCGGAAGCGCCTGGCGGAAGCGTTGGTCGACTCGACGAAGGCCCTTCTCATCGACTTAGGCTGTCCGATAGACGATTCGGAATTCGAATCGACATTTCAAGAAAAGCTGGGAATAGGCTCCGAGGATTTCTGTAACGCGCTTCTTGATGCACCCGACCTGTCAAGCCTGAGGCTTATCGAAAACAACGCGGCTGTCGAAGAAAAGCTGGAACGCAATTTCGCGAGCATCGATTCCGCAAGCGCCGAGGAAGTCTTAGCCCCCGATTCACCGCTGATACAGCAGGTGCTCGGCAATTTATTGCAGCTGACGGGTAGGCAAACGCCAGATGAGGCGAAGGAGCACGCCGAGATGTTTGCCTGGCTCCTATGGAACAAGCTGCTTGAAGACCAGTATCTAGAGCTCTTTTTGGAAATAGGAATCGGACAAGGTGCGTTTGATTTCATAAATAAGGCAATGACACATTATGCGATAAGCAATTGGAAGGAGAAGGAAGATGAAGGAAGGCAAGCACAACAAGACCAGGAATGACGACCGGGCAATCGATGATGTCAGAGAGGTCGACGCCTCTGCTGCCGAAAAGAGCCACCCGAAGAAAAAGATCGCCACCAGAATGGTGACGGGCATAGCCGCCGCAGCCGTCGGAATCGGCATCGCCCTGCTCGTGAGCAGCAAGCTCGACCTGTCTGCGATGTCGCCCGCATCGGCGGCAAAGGGCGCAAAGGCCATCGCCGACGGAACAGCCAAGGTGGTTGCCCAGGCAGCCGTTCCGCCCGCCGTGGAGACGGTCGTCACAGAGCCGAAGGTCGTGAACGTCGACTGGTTTCTCCGCAAGCTGCCCGAAAACCGGTACGCCTCGCCGGACGCGGTCTCGTACGCGGCTGCCCTCGGGGTCGACCTCGCCGAAGGCCAGACCATCGTAAGGCCCCAGACGAGACTCTACTGCCGAGCGGCATAACCCCCTGGAAGCACTCAATAATCGCAAGAGAAACGGAGCGACGAATGGGGCACAGCCAGGCAGCAATCGAAAAGAAGACCCTCACAGGCCTTTTCGGTGACGAGAACAGCCGCGAGGAGAAGCGGATGCCCCGCCTGTTCATGGCGCCGCTAGCATGTGCGGTAGTAGTCCGCGTCTTGCACGCCATCGGCCAGGTCATGCTCATCACGCAAATGTGCGCATAAACGAAAGGTACCACCATGGTCATCTACAAAACGCAAGAATGGGACGGGTATGGAAAGCAAAACTACTACTGGAACGAGTACCGTCGCGAAGGCGACACCGTAGTCAAGTACAAGTGCAACAGGCACAAGTTCTTCGATGGTGACGAAAGTAACTGGGAGGAAAGCGAACACGAGGAAGATTCGTGGTCCATCGACGATTCTAGCATGCCCGATTGGCTGCGCAGCTACCTCTAACGGCAAAGAATTTTTGAACTCGTTAAGCCCTCGCGCCTCCACAAGGGACGTGGGGGCTCCCCATCCCGCTCCACCGTCAAATATCTGAGTTCCCCACAGCAACCAGTCTGGGTCCATCAGAATCGTCTTTAGCTTCGAGCGCGCCAAAGCATACGTCGCGATCCCCGGCGCGGACGCCTTGAGCCCATGCAGGTCAATCGGCTCAAAAGCCGTGCACGGGTTAGACGCACGCTGTATCTTCACCACGCCCCAGAGTGAGTTCATGCCATCCACGCGGGTAAGCACCGAGCAACTGCAGACCCAGAAGTTCGTGCACTCCTCAGCACCGCACGCCACACTGCCCTTGGTTACCACTGTGCGCACGACTTTCGAGTTGCGCACGAAGAACGCGTCCGCCACAACCTCTCACCCGCGCGGATGACGCCCGAGCCTGAAAGCGAACTGCCGTTGTCGAACAGTTCGCCCACGGGCCACGTGCGGCTGTCTTTGGCCGGGCGATCAACATGCCCCGCGGTCCTTTCCAACTCAGAAGCGCCTGAGGTCCCACCGGCACGAACCTGCCCGCGCCGCTCACCAGGCGGCTATACGAGTAGGGCACCGAGCCCGCCTTCTTCATGCCGCTGCGTCGAGGCCCACAGCGCGCGCAGATGCCCTCCAGCTGCCCTTAGCTCGTAAACGCCTGCATGGCGTCCGCTATGCCCAAAAGGCGCTCGAAGCCCGCCACCTCGGTCATGGCGGAGAAGCCAGTGAACCAGTAGGCGTAGCTCGTCAAGCCCACCTCGGTGAACAAAGAGTCGATCACCGCCGCGCCCGAGAACCCCACCGCCGGCACCCCTCAGGTGGTCATAGCCTTGACCGCAGAGCGCTGAACGTCGCTTTCTTAGCAGCGAGATTCTTTACTCCCCATTAACCACCTGGGGAAACGCCGTACGGAGACCGCAAAAATGCCCATTGAGTTCGATCTGAGTTTCACGGGCCCCGAAACGGCCCTGTTTCGCCCTCGGGGACAAAAATAGCGCGTCTACTCACTCGGGATGAATCCTTACTCCCATTCCTCCGAATACCGCTCCGTGCCTTGCCGTCTTGAAATACGGAGAGTAAATCGCGAAATCGCAGGTGAAAGAGAGTAAAAAGGCAAAGAAAAAGCCTCCGTTCCAACATGGGAACGGAGGCTCGATAATCGAGTTTACTCACCAATGTCGCTGGTGGCTTTGCCGTAACTCTCGTACGAAACGAAACTCAGGAGCACAGTGCGGCACTCAAAAGTGCAGGTCAGAACCCTGTCAGCCTACTCCCACTCGATCGTCGCGGGCGGCTTGGACGTGATGTCGTAGCACACGCGGTTGGCGCCGGGGACCTCGGCAACGATGCGGCCAGAGATGCGGGCCAGCACGTCGTAGGGCAGCTTGGCCCAGTCGGCGGTCATAGCATCGCTGGACTCGACGGCACGCAGAATGATCGGGCGCTGATAAGTGCGCTCGTCGCCCATAACGCCAACGGACTTGATGTCAGGCAGGACCGCGAAATACTGCCAGCAGCTGTGCTCGGAGTTGCGCTCGCCGGTCTGCTCAAACAGACGCTGGTTGTAGGCGTCGAGCTCCTCGCGCACGATGGCGTCGGCGTTCTTGAGGATCTCGAGCTTCTCCTTATCGACCGCACCGATGATGCGGATGGCCAGACCCGGACCCGGGAAAGGCTGACGGAACACGATGTGACCCGGCAGGCCAAGCGCCAGACCAAGCGCGCGGACCTCGTCCTTAAAGAAGTGGTCGAGCGGCTCAATGAGGTCGAAGTGCACGCCCTCGGGGAATGGGATCAGGTTGTGATGGCTCTTGATGGTGGCCGTCTTACCGCCCGTCTTGCGAGCGCCGGACTCGATGATGTCGGGGTAGATGGTGCCCTGAGCCAGATACTTGACCGGCTTGCCATCGGTCTCGAGCTGCTGCGCCACGGCGAAGAACTCTTTCCAGAACTGCGTGCCGATGATGCGGCGCTTCTCCTCGGGCTCGGTCACACCGGCCAGAAGCTCGGCATAACGGTCCTCGGCGTGAACGTGGATAAAGTCGACGTCGAACTGCTTGGTGAAGACCTCCTCCACCTGCTCGGGCTCGCCCTTGCGCAGCAGGCCGTGGTTGATGAACACGCAGGTCATCTGCTTGCCCACGGCGCGAGCGCCCAGCGCAGCCACGACGGAGGAGTCGACGCCACCGGACAGGGCCAGAATCACGCGGTCGTCGCCGACCTTCTCGCGAAACTCGGCCGTCATGGTCTCGACCAGGTTGTCCATGCTCCAGTTGGGCTCCAGGCCGCAGATCTCAAACAGGAAATTGCTCAGCAGCTGCTGACCGTACTCGGAGTGCTTGACCTCGGGGTGGAACTGCGTGGTGAAGATCTTGCGCTCGGGGCACTCCATGGCGGCAACCGGGCACACGTCGGTGCTGGCGGTAACGGTAAAGCCCTCGGGCACCTCGGACACGGCGTCGCGGTGGCTCATCCACACGGTCTGCTCCATAGGCGTGGAGTTAAAGAGCTTGGCGCCAGCCGTGCGCGTGATAGTGGCGCGGCCGTACTCGCCCACCTCGGAGTGGCCGACCTTGCCGCCGAGCGTCACGGCCGTGATCTGATGGCCGTAGCAGAAGCCCAGGACGGGAAGGCCCAGGTCAAAGATGGCAGGATCGATAGACGGAGCGTCCTCGGCATACACGGAAGCCGGGCCGCCAGAAAGGATGAGCGCAGAGGCGTTCATCTCACGAATCTCGTCGGCCGAGATGTCGCAGGGGACAATCTCGGAATACACGTTGAGGTCGCGGACGCGACGGGCAATGAGCTGACCGTACTGCGCACCAAAGTCGAGTACGAGGACCTTTGCGGAAGCCTTTTGATCCATGGTTCCCCCTCTTGTTGGCGGGGAGCCGGTGCCCACCCGCATGAATGAACGAAAATAACTTCCATAGTGTACACGTTATATGGGGTTTCTCGTCCCTCGCAGCCATCAGCGCACGGCAAACGCACGACCTGGGCCCCTATTTGACGGCAATTGAAGTGTTACCAGACGTTACAGATGATGTAATACGTTTGAACATTGAACGCTCTGTGCCACAATACTGCCGAACGACTCCGCCTCTGCGGCGGCAAATACGATAGGAATACCAGCATGAAGCGCATCCTTCTCATCGCCACGGGCGGCACCATCGCATCGACCGAGGACGGTAACGGCCTCTCCCCCGCCCTGACCGGTGAGGAACTCGCCCAGAGCGTCCCCGAGATCTCGGGCCTCTGCGAGCTCGACGTCGTGCAGCCCATGAACATCGACAGCACCAATATGCGCCCGAGTGACTGGATGCGTATCCGCGATGTCATCGTCGAAGGCTATGCCGATCACGACGGCTTCGTAGTCCTTCACGGCACCGACACCATGAGCTACACCGCGGCAGCGCTTTCCTATCTGATTCAGGACAGTCCCAAGCCCATCGTACTCACCGGCTCGCAAAAGCCCATGGGTAACCCCTTTACCGATGCCAAGCTCAATCTGTACCAGAGCCTGCTCTATGCGCTCGACGAGCATTCGCACGACGTCTCGATCGTGTTTGGCGGCGTCGCCATTGCCGGCACGCGCGCCCGCAAGCAGCGCACCATGAGCTTTAACGCGTTCATTAGCGTCAACTATCCGCCCATTGCCTACATCCGTAACGACCGCATCGTGCGCAACGGGCTTCACGGGACTCATCAGAGCGAAAGCCCGGTGCGTTTCTACGACAGTATTGACCCGCGCGTGTTTGTCCTCAAGCTTACACCCGGCGTGAACCCGGGTATCCTGGACGCCCTTGCCGATAGCTACGATGCTGTAATTCTTGAGACCTTTGGCATTGGCGGTATTCCCGAGTTTGGTGAGTCCGGCGAGTCATTCCAGGAGGCGATTTTCCGCTGGGTCGGTTCGGGTCGCACCGTCGTTATGACCACGCAGGTCCCCGAAGAGGGCCTCGATCTGGGCGTTTATGAGGTCGGCCGCGCTTACGCCGATCATCCGGGCATTCTGCGCGGCGATGACATGACCACCGAGACGCTCGTGGCCAAAACCATGTGGGCGCTCGGCCAGTCACGCGATGCGGCTGAGATTCAGCGTCTGTTCTACAGCCAAGTCAACCACGACCGCATCCCGATGGCGTAATTCAGCTGTCGGCGGGTATCCCCTATTCGATACCCTCAAGAAGCTCTGACACCGTCATACCGAGTGCGGGTGCGATCTTAAATAGAACCTTGAGCGTGAAATTTGCCGTCCCATCTTCGATTCGGTCGAGGTAGGGTGGCTGATTCCTGTCGCCACACAAAAATCAACCTTGGAGATACCAAGGTCTCTGCGTGTCTCTTCGACCCGCCTACCAAGAATCTGTTTCGCACGTTCGTCCATGCAGCCGAGTTTGAAATGGAGCCGAACATAAACGTAAACTATAGTTTACGTTTTGCCGAATACACAGGAGTTTTCTATGTCGGGTTCTTCGGTCCGCATGTACCGAGCCACGCCTCGCACAAACAGCGCGCCGCCCAAGCTCGTCGTCGTTGAATCAGAATGCCTTTCGCCCGATGAGCGCACAGCATTTGCATTGCTATCAAGTCGCGTCGCCGCCGTTCTGGTCCCTTGCCCGGCGCAAGGTGAACTTGCTATCCAATGCCAGGCGCACAGCTGCTCGCTCAATCAGGCTGCCGTGATCGCAACCAGCCAGCGCGGTCTGCCTCTTCTCTTGGAAGCCGGTATCGCGCTCGCCCTTCGCGGTGCCGGATACGAAAACGAGGCCGCCGCCGACATGGTCTTTAAACCACGATCGAGCGGCGGCCTCGCAGCAGCCATCGAATATGCTTGCAGGCTCGTTGCCTAAAAGGACAAGCTAGAAACCAAAGCCAAAGCCCGTTCCGGTAATCGCCGAGTACATAAAGTAAACGTTGATCACGTTGAGGAACACACCCGTGATGCAACCGTTGCGCAGGTAGCGTTCGCACACGATGCGCGCCATGGCGGCGGAGTCATCATTGTTTTTAGCTTGACGTCCCGCCGTAAAGTATGTCGCCACGCTCAGCAGCAGGTTGAGCACCGGCAGCGCCAGCAACTCGTAGCTCTTGCCCCAGCGCGTCACCTCGCCGGCGGCGTTAAACTTCGTTGCCACCTCGGGACCAATGTTGGGGATAACACACGCTGCAACCACCAGCGGAATCACCGCAAGCACGAGCAGCGCGATACCCATGTAGCCAGCTTTTTTGCCATATTTAAACATATGCGTCGTCCTTACACGTTAAAGCGGAAGTGCACGACGTCGCCATCGGCCATGACATAGTCCTTGCCCTCAATACGCAGCTTGCCGGCGGCCTTGGCGCCCTGCTCGCCGCCGAGCTCGATGTAGTCGTCGTAACCAATGACCTCGGCCTTAATAAAGCCGCGCTCAAAGTCGGTGTGGATGACGCCGGCAGCCTGCGGGGCGGTTGCGCCCTGACGAACCGTCCAGGCCTTGACCTCCATCTCGCCGGCCGTAAAGAACGACTGCAGACCGAGCAGCTTATAGGCCGCCTGCGCGAGCACGTCCAGACCGGGCTGCTCCAGGCCCAAGCTCTCCAGGTAGTCGGCGGCGTCCTCGGGGTCGAGCTCGGAAAGCTCGGCTTCGATCTTGGCGCAGATGGGCAACGGCTTGACGCCATCGATGGGCGCCAGGTCGTCGTTGAGCATATCCTCGTCCACGTTGGCCACATACAGGATGGGCTTCATGGTGAGCAGGAACAGCCCCTTGGCGGCGGCACGCTCCTCGTCGGTCATCTCCATGGATGCGGCGCGCTTGCCCTCGTTGAGCCAGGCAAGCAGGCGCTTGGCGACCTCGAACTTGGGCATGAGCTCCTTGTCGCGCTTGGCCTCCTTCTCGAGCTTAGGCAGCTGCTTCTCGAGCGTGCCCATGTCGGCCAGGATGAGCTCGGTCATGATGGTGTCGGCATCGCCGGCGGGATCGACGAACTCGCCCGTGCGGCCCACCTCACGCATGACGTTGGGGTCCTTAAAGTAGCGCACGACCTCGCAGATGGCATCGGTCTCGCGAATGTTGGCCAAGAACTGGTTGCCCAGGCCCTCGCCCTCGTTGGCGCCCTTCACCAGACCTGCGATGTCGACGAACTCGACCGTCGCCGGCACAATGCGGCCCGGGTTAACGATGTCGGCAAGCTTTTGCAAGCGGCTATCGGGCACGTCGACGATACCCACGTTGGGGTCGATCGTGGCAAACGGGTAGTTGGCGGCAAGGCCGGTCTTTTTGGTAAGCGCGGTGAACAGCGTCGACTTGCCCACGTTGGGCAGGCCCACGATACCGATGGAAAGGGACACGACAGCTCCTTTTGGTACAGGTACTTCAAACCGTATAAGTATAGCGCCGCCGCAGCATCCGGGCGAATCCGGACACCACGGCGGCGCAAATGAAGCAGAGATAGAGCTCGCTGACTAGTCCGCGAGCTTCTCCACCTGATCGAGCATCTTGTCAAGATTGGCCTTTGCCTCGGCCTTGGCCTTCTGGGCCTCTTCGTGGGCCTTGGCCTTCTGAGCGGCCTTTTCCTCGGCCTCGGGGTCGACAACGACCAGATTGGACGCATCGTGCTCGACCAGCTTGAGCGCATGCTCGGGGCACACCTTGACGCAGGCTCCGCAACCTAGGCAATACGTGGACTCCAATGCAAAGCGACCGCTTCCCACCAAATCGCAGGCAAACGTGGGGCACACGTTGACGCACTCGCCGCACGACGTGCACTTGTCAAAATCGCATTCCGGTGTGCTCACCTGCATATTCTGGGCAAGCTCGGGGTGGTTCTGCAGCGTCGAGAGCACCAGCTGCCGCCCGTGCGTGAGCGAACGGCGACGCTTGGTCGTCGTGGTGCCGCACATGGTGTTGAGCGTGCGCTCGAGCTGCGTGATCTGGTGACGGTGAGCCTTCAACTTCTGCGTCACCGAGGCCAGCGCCGCCGTCGCCGGATTGAGCTTGGTCACCGTCAGGCCCGTGGTGCGGGCAATCTTATCCATGTACTCCTTGCGCTCGTACTCGCGGCGCTTATGGCATTTGAGGCTCTTGGGGTCGACCTCCAGGCCCATGCCCGTACCCGCCCACTCCTCGGCGGTAGCAATGGCCTCGCCCAGAATGTCCTCGCCACCGGTGTTGCGGCACTTATCGCACACGCCCAGTGGCAGGTAGACGCTCACGTTGGGATAGTCCGCCAGTACCGAGAACCAGGTCTCGGCCGTAATATCGCCCACGCAGGCAACGACGACCTCGTTTTCGCGCGGCATGCGCTTGAGGGCGCGCGTGCAGGTGACGTAGGCGGTCTCGTGGCTCGTAGCAGCAGAGACGATATCGTCATACAGGTTTTTGGGCGCCAGGCGCGGCGAAATGATCGCCTCGGTCGGACAGGCAGCGGCGCACAGACCACACTTGCGACAGGAGTCGAGGATCTCGATGGCGTCTTCCTCGACCTCGATAGCGTCGACCGGGCAAACGTCCATGCACGCGGTGCAGCCGCTCTTTTCGTTTTTGCAGGTCAGGCACGGAATGGTGTTGCCGCGCGGGCGCTCCTTGTAGTCGGCAGGATTCCACTGCGGCGCCGACGGATCGAGTGCATCGGTCACGCCGCCGAGCGGGTTTTTAAGAAAGTCGAAACCCTTGCTGATCTCGATAATGTCATCAAACAGATCGTGTTCCTGCGCCATGCGCGGCCCCTCCCTGAGCAGTGCAAACAAGCAAGAGATAATGATACGCTATCGGCCCACGCCTCGGGCAAATTACACGCGGCGCACCTTTGAGGCAAATAGCCTATGCCTATCGCCGCCTCGATTGCACAAGGTCGATCAAGCGCCAAGCTATGCCTCGCGCATGAGCTGCACGAGCTTTTGTTTGGTCACCTTGGCCTGCTCGTTGGCCATATTACGCTCGTTTCTAAAGACCGCATTTGCAACACCCTGCAGGTCGCCATCGGAAATCACGCTGCACGGACCGTCCATCGACGCCGCCGTGGGACATACGCACAACGGCAACTCGGCATAAAACGCAACGGCCTTGGCGATATCGAGCATCTTGCCGCCGCCAATGCCCACCACCATGTCGCAATACTCGGCCCGGGCTTCCTTGGCCATTTCGACAACGGCATCTTCCGTACACGGACCGTTGTAAATCTTAAAGAACGGCTCGCTTAGATCTTCATCCAGAAATCCATCGACGATCTGCCTGCACAGCCGATCCTCGGTGCCCTGGTCAAACAAGACATAGGCAGCGCAGCCCAACCATGACAAATACCTGCCCTGACGCGAGAGCTCACCCGGCCCCTGAACATATCGTCCGGGACCGCCATAAACCATGGGAAGCGCCATACGAGAATCCGCCCTTTCATCAACAACAATTGGTGCAAAGCAACCTGACCCCTTTGCACCATAGCAAAAAGGGGCAAAGCCGTCTGCCGGCTTTGCCCCTTCCTTAGCTTGATTTACTCATCCATGAGATAGTAGTGGCCCAGCGCGTCGGCACCCAGGATGGCGTTTGCGACCATCTCGGGCGTCACCTCAAACGGCATGTTGCACATGGTGTCATCGGGTGCGCAGGCGGCCTCGGCAACAATCATGGCCTGCTCGCGCGTAAGCTCGGCAACGCCAAGTTCCTTCATCGTGACCGGCAGGCCCAGCTCAATGCAGAAGCCCAAGACTTCCTCGAGCTTCTCGGTCGGGGCATCCTCGAGTACCAGCTGGACGATGGTGCCAAAGGCGACCTTCTCGCCGTGATACATGCCGTGGCACTCGGGCAGCATCGTCAGGCCATTGTGGATGGCATGAGCAGCAGCAAGGCCCGAGCTCTCAAAGCCAATGCCCGAAAGCAGCGTATTGGCCTCGATGATGTGCTCCACGGCAGGCGTCAGCGCACCCTTCTCCAGCGCGACCTTGGCCTTGACGCCATCGGCCATAAGCGTCTCGTAGCAGAGCTTGGCGAGCGCCAGGCCGGCCATTCCGCCCTTGCCGCCGGCGCAAGTGCCACCGTCGGCATCGTGCGTCGCCTGGGCCTCAAAGTAGGTTGCGAGCGCATCGCCCATACCGGAAACCGTCAGGCGCACCGGGCTCGCCGCGATAACCGTCGTATCCATCAGGACAATGTTGGGGTTTGCCTTAAGGAACAGGTACTTATCGAACTGGCCGTCGTCGGTGTAGAGCACCGAAAGTGCCGAGCACGGCGCATCGGTCGAGGCGATGGTGGGGCAAATGATAACCGGGGACTCCAGGTAGTAGGCAACGGCCTTGGCGGTGTCGAGGATCTTGCCGCCACCGACGCCGACGATGATATCGCAACCGTTGTCGCGCGCAAGCGCCACCAAACGGTCGACCTCGCCCTTGGAGCACTCGCCATTAAAGTCCTCAAACAGCAGCTCGGCCTTAGCCTCGGCAAAGCCGCCCTCGATCTTGGCACCGACGCGCTTCTTGCCCGAAGGCGTCACAATAACGAGGGCCTTAGCGCCGAGCGGCTCGACATAGGAGCCGAGCTTGGCGAGCTCGTCCGGACCCTGGATGTACTTGCTGGGGCTATTGAAAATTGCAGCCATAACTATCCCATTCTCTAAAAGAAAAAAGAAAGGGGCTCCGTACGGATACGTGCGGAGCCCCTCGTTACGATAACAAGAGTCGATTAGAAATCGATGTCGGTGTCGTAGTAGCAGGCCTTGAGAATCTTCTCGAAGTCGGCAGCCTTGGTCTCACGCGGGTTCTCGGGCGTGCAGGCGTCGGTCTCGGCGTTCGCGGCAATCTCGGGCAGCTTGGCGAGGAACTCCTCCTCGGAAACCATCTGCGGGTTCTCGGCGTCGACCTTCACGCCGCCATTCGCGTAATCCTTGATGGACTGCGGAATGTTGAGCTGGTCGTTGAGGTCGCGAATCTTCTGGACGAGCGCAGCGATGAGCTCCTCGTTGGTCTCGCCGGGAAGGTGCAGGATCTCCTTGGCCACGTAAGCGTAACGCTCGGCAGCACGCGGGTCCTTGGAGTTCCACTGGATGACCTTGCCCAGGTACATGGCGTTAGCAGCACCGTGGATGATGTGGCCGTTCTCGAAGGCAGCACCGGTCTTGTGAGCCATGGAGTGAACGATGCCGAGCAGGCCCGAGGAGAAGGCGATACCGGCGATGCACTGAGCCTCGTGCATGTGCTGACGGGCCTCATGGTCGCCAGCATAGGACTTGGGCAGCCACTCGACGATCTCGCGGATGCCGTGCAGGGCGTTGGCGTCGGTGAACATAGAGGCGCAGGTGGAAACGTAAGCCTCCATGCAGTGGGTCAGAGCGTCCATGCCGGTGTGAGCGCACAGCTTGGCGGGCATGGTGTAGGTGAGCTCCGGGTCGACGATGGCGACATCAGGGGTGATGTTGAAGTCGGCCAGCGGGTACTTGATGCCCTTGGCGTAGTCGGTAATGACGGAGAACGCGGTGACCTCGGTAGCGGTGCCGGAGGTAGAGGAGATGGCGCAGAAATGAGCCTTCTGACGCAGCTCGGGGAAGCTGAACGGCTGGATGATGTTATCGAAGGACTCCTCGGGATACTCGTAGAAGACCCACATGGCCTTAGCGGCATCGATGGGCGAGCCGCCGCCGATGGCGATAATCCAGTCGGGCTCGAACTCGCGCATGGCCTCGGCGCCCTTCATGACCGTCTCGATGGACGGGTCGGACTCGACGCCCTCGAACAGCTTGACCTCGAAACCGCCTTCCTTAAGGTCGGCCTCAACGTCCTGCAGGAACCCGCCGCGGCGCATAGAGCTGCCGCCAGAAACGATGATGGCCTTCTTGCCCTTGAGGTTCTTCACCTCGTGGCGAGCGCCCTCACCAAAGTACAGATCGCGAGGATTGGTAAAACGTCCCATACTGTGCCTCCTAAACAAGCCCCTCTTAGACTTGCGTATATAACGGAGCACCCGATTGGCTCCGTTAGGACCGTTTTGCGCGTTGCCGGCGATGACAATGCGCGATGTCTGAACGTCTCAACGCTCAGACAAACACTATTTTACCGTTCTGGTTGGTCAGTTATTCACCTAAAGCCGATAATGATGAAACGTTTTTTCTATCCCTGAAGACCCTTGTGGGGCATTCATACTCCCAAGCTGGGCAAACGTTTTATCAGGGTTGACTACATATTCCGGGCAGGGCTGTGCCCCTCCAAAATGTGCCCCGTTCGCCGCCAAAAATCGACCGTTTACGGCACTGTGATACCACCCGCGCAACCGAGGTGCCGACATTTGTGCGACATCCGTCTTCGTGGTGCAAAGGTGCAAGTCCAAGTGCGGCACCCCCCGGTGTGCCACATGCGGGTAAACTAGAACTTTATATAGAGACATTTGAACCCTAACCGCAGAAAAGGAGGCCCCATGGCATTCGATCCCATTCAAGAGGATTGCCATCGCCTCGTTCTTGAGGCCTTGCGCCGCGACAATATCCCGCTCACTGACGGCCCCGCCGTCGAGCGTCTGATGGAGCAATTCACCCGCAACCCCGCGCCGCTCATCGTGCACGATCGCGACCGCGCCGGGCACCTCATTGCCAAGGTCGTCGAGGCTGTCGACTACCGCATCCCCTTTATCCCCGACGACGCCCAGGCAGAGCAAGAAGAAGCCGCAGCCGAGAACATGCTTCGCGAGGCAGCCGCGCTCGATCCGGCCAACTGGGATGCCCAGCGCATGCTGACGGCGCTCACCGCCGAATCCAACGAGGAATACGTACAGTATCTGGTTTCCAAGTGCGACGAGGTGGAGCACGATCTGGCGCTCAAGATTGCCTCGGCGCAGGACCCCTACGAACGTGAGGCCGCAGGCGACCTGACCCGCCGTCCCTACCTGCGCTGGCTTGCCGCCTTGGCATCGCGCGCGCTCATTAGCGGCCGCTACCGCATGTCGCTGGATGCCGCGAATCGCAGCCTGGACTTTGCGCCCAACGACCCCGCCGGCGTCCGCCATACTGCGATGCTTGCCATGGCAAAGCTCGAATACCCTGCCGAGGAGCTCAAGCGTTTTCGTTCCGCCCACTCCGTGCCCTATCTTGCCAACGCGCCGCTGCGCCGCCGTCCCAAAGATGCGGAGCGCGACCTGGACCCGTGGACGCTCATCGCACTGATGAGCGCAGCCTGGCGCGAGCTGGATTACGAGGGCGCCGAGCACTACCTGCGCATCCTGGTGCGCTCATGCCCGCACGCGGCCGAAGCACTCTACTTCCAAACCGAGTTTCCCGATGGCGTCTATGCTCGCGTCAACGTAGGTCCGGGCTCCACCGATGAGCTTGTCCTTGCCCTGTCCGAGGCGACGCCGGTGCTGCAGGAGGGCCTAGGCGCGCCCGACAACGCCAGCTTTGCCGCCTGGGTCGCCACCAACGACATCGTGCGCTCCCAGATCGACGAACGAATCCTGCGCGCGGCCGAACAGGGATTGCCGTTTAAGGGAGGAGACCTCTAATGGATCCGAGCGTCTACATCCCCGCCTATCTGGAACGCACCTATCTGGCGTCGCACCCCGAACTCACCGATGCAGCACGCGAGCTTGTCCATAACGACATCAGCGCAAACCCTCACAAGTATGCGCAGACCGAGCATGCCCAAGCGCTGCTGTCCTATGCCGGCGTTCATCGTCACTTGCTTGACGAGCTTCGTCGCATCGAAGACATGGGCAGCGACGAGGAGTTTGAGCAGACGCGCAATCGTCTGTTCGACGATATGCGCGATGAGCTGCTCAAGATTGTTCGCGTCGATGCGCATGTCCTCGACGCCCAGTTGCTCGCCATCATCCTGGCGGACACGCCCGTCGATGCCTGCCTGGGCGACTTGATGAAGCTCGAGACGAGTACGGCCGACTACCTGCAACAGAGCGTGCCCGGGTTTGATATGGAGGCCCCGCACTACTGGGCTAATAATGTTTTGGCCGACGGTGTCACCGCAGCAGACCTTACCGTGAGCGAGCCGGCGCTTATTGGCTGGCTTCACACGCTCGAGGCCATCTCGCAGCTGTGCATGGCGAGCGCTCGTTACCGTGCTGCCGCCAACTATTCTCGCCGCGTCCTTAAGGCAGAAGGCTATCCCACCCGAGCTGCCGGCACCGTCCTGCTCGCCCTCGCCCGCTTGGAAGACCAGGACGGCTTTTTTGCCCTGGCTCACCAGCTCGAGGAGCAGGTGGGAGCTGATGCACTCGAGAACTCCCCCTGGTACCTGCTCGCCCGCACGATTTTGCTGTTCAAAACAAACAAGATGCGTCCGGCGACACGCGCGCTGCGCGAGTTTGCCAACCGCTGCGAGGGCGGCGCGTTCTTCTTGCTGAACCCCATGTACCAGACGCCGTATCTTCCCTGCCGACCCGAGCCGCACGACCCGTGGGATCTTTCGCACCAGGCCGTTTGGGAGGCCGACGGCATTATCTCGGATACTCCCGACTTTGCCCCCTGGGCCAACGCTTGTGAAGACGTATCGCAGCTTGCCCAGGAATTTGCGCGCCGTTACGGCTTTTAACGGCGCAAACGCCACGACCATGTCATTCACGTTAGGAACGGCTTCATGAACTTCCGCTCATCTCTCGCCTGCACCTCGAGCGATATCGCCCGCTGGGGGCTGCGCTCCGTCCTTAAGCGCCAGGGCGGCGTACTCCCCGGCCGCATCGCCATGAAGATCAACCCCGAGCTGCTGAGCGACCTCGCGGGCCTTGTCGACCGCAGCGTGGTGATCACCGGCACCAACGGTAAGACCACCACCTCCAACCTCATCGCCGACGCCGTTGCCGCCAGCGGCGCCACCGTGGTATGCAACCGCGCCGGCAACAATATGGAGCCGGGCGTGGTGGGCGCGCTGCTCGAGGCCCGCGGCGGCCTTAAGCACACCAGCAGCGGCAAGCGCGTGGGCGTTTTTGAGTGCGACGAGCTCTACACGGTGCGCGTCCTGCCCAAGCTCAAGCCGACCTACTTTGTGCTGCTCAACCTGTTCCGCGACCAGCTGGATCGCTACGGCGAGATCGACCACACCCAAGACGTCATCGCCCACGCGCTGGAGCTTTCGCCGGCAACGACGCTCATCTATAACGCCGATGATCCGCTGTGCGCCTCGATCGCCGCGCGCGTTCCCAATGCAAGCATCGCCTTTGGCATCGACGGTGCCACGGGCACCGAGTCCGACCGCATTAGCGACTCGCGTTTTTGCTCACAGTGCAACGCACCGTTGGAGTACGACTATGTGCAGTACGGACAGCTTGGCGCATACCATTGCCCCTCGTGCGGCTGGACCCGCCCTGGGCTTGTCCGTCGCGTGACGAGCGTGGAGCTCGGCTGCGACGGCTACGGCTTTGACCTGGTCTTTGGATCTACGCCCGACGCGGCTGCCGTGCACATCGCCACACGCTACAACGGCCTGTATATGGTCTACAACGTAGCCGCAGCCTTCTTCGCCGCCCACGAGCTGGGCGTAGACACCGCACGCCTGCAGCCCACGCTCGACGCCTACGTGCCAGCAGGTGGTCGCATGGGCCGTTGGAATATCGCCGGCCGAACCGTCGAGGCAAACCTGGCCAAAAATCCCGTGGGCTTCGATCGACAAATCCAGTCCATCAAGACGGCAGGCGGCAGACTCTGCGCGTTCTTCCTCAACGACAACGACGCCGACGGCCACGATGTCTCGTGGATCTACGACGTCGACTTTGAGCGCATCGCCGATACAACGGGGCTTGTCGCCTTTGCCGGCGGCACGCGCGCGCACGACATGCAGGTGCGCCTCAAGTACGCCGGCATCGATGCCGCGATTATCTCGGACGTCGCGCAGGCAATTGGCGCCGTGGCAGGTGAGGAGGCTGGCGACACTTTCTATGCCGTCGCCAACTACACGGCCTTTCCGCCGCTGGTCAAGGAGCTCGATGGGCTCAAAGACACCGATGCGGCTACGGTTGCCGCCCACGCTGCAACGTGCGCCGATGGCAGCGCCGTCCCCGTCGGCGTCGCGCCGGTCGAGCTCTCGCGCCCGCTGCGCATCGTCTACCTGTATCCCGATGCCCTCAACCTCTATGGCGACGGCGGCAATGTCATCGCCCTCGAGCGCCGCTGCGCCTGGCGCGGCATTCCCGTGCGCGTGGACGAGGTCCGCATGGGCGAGGCGCTCGATCTCACCGACGCCGATATCGTCATGATGGGCGGAGGCTCCGACCGCGACCAGCTGGCCGTGGCGCACGAGCTGCTCGCTCAAAAAGACAAGGTTGCGGCCTATGTTGAGGACGGCGGCTCGCTGCTCGCTATCTGCGGCAGCTATCAGCTGCTCGGCCGTTCGTACTATATGGGCGAAAATCGCATTGATGGTCTGGGCGTCATTGCCGCCGAAACTGTACGCGGCTCCGACCGCCTGATCGGCAACGTCGCCGTCAAGACCGACCTGGCGCCTGAGCCCTTTGTGGGATTCGAGAACCACGGCGGCCGCACCCTGCTCGATACAGAGGCCACGCCGCTCGGAACGTCCGTCGTTGCGGGCACCGGCAACAACGGCGACGATGGCTTTGAGGGCATCATCTACAAGGGCGTCATCGGCACGTACCTGCACGGACCAGCGCTACCCAAGAACCCTGAACTCGCCGACTGGCTCATCGCCCACGCCCTCGAGCGCCGCGGCGATGCGCAGGCCACAGCCCTGCTGCCGCTCAAGCCCCTCGACGACACCTACGAGCACGCCGCCCACGACGCAGCCATGAAGCTGCTCCCCTAGCACCTCACCACCACAAAGGGACAGGCACCTTTGTGGTGGTTTTCCAGTTTGCCAACGATATACGCGCCGGCAAAAAAGTCTGCTATACTCTTTCCCGCTGTCCCCATCGTCTAGCGGCCAAGGACGCCACCCTTTCAAGGTGGATATCGCGGGTTCGAATCCCGCTGGGGGCACCATTTAAACTGAGAAGCCCGTTGCCCTCGCGGTGACGGGCTTTTTGCTATCCATGTGCCGGGATTCGAACCCGACAGGGTGCGGAGCTGTGGAAACGCGAAGCGTTTTCCAGCGCAGCACGCAAGGAGCGAAGTGACGCAGCGAAGGCGGGCGGCGCCAGCCGCACGCGGACATCCCGCTGGGGGCACAATTTAAACTGAGAAGCTCGTTGCCCGGTAGCGCGCAGAGATGTGGTG
>DBFDDV010000055.1:0-5399 GCA_048302525.1 Collinsella sp.
ACCTCGTGTACTATCGTGAGGAGCGGATCAAGAAGTCCCTCGGGTGGCTGAGCCCGATGGAGTACCGCAGGAAGCTTGGATACGCCTAGGCGCGGTCCAAGAAATCGTCCGCACCCCCGTCCCGCTCCAAATTAGCTGCCCACACATGCAAAAGGAGGCCTCCGCGGCGATGCGGAGGCCTCCTTTTTTGTGCACGGTGTACTTGTGAGTGTGCAAGTGGGGGAGTTGTTACTCCTCGACGATCTCGGTGATCGCGCCAGCGGGGCAAGCGTCCTGGCAAGCGCCACAGGCGACGCAGGAATCCTCGTCAGCGACGGTAGCGACGTCCTGGAGCTCCAGAACGCCAGCGGGGCAGGAGTCGACGCAAACGCCACAAGCGATGCACTCGTCGGCATCAATTACGGGATGAGCCATGGTAGTTTCCTCTCTGTTGACCGACGCTACAGGCGGTGCGCGTCGGTTTGATTCGGGCAAAAACATACCACGGGAGCGACCGTTTGCAATACCCTCTGACCGGCATCTTCATACCGTTCGCCGAGTATGCCACGGCTTACTAAAAAATATGCAGGTGAGGCCGTTGAGCTGCGCAAATGTTAGCTATAGGTGACTTGAAATATAGGGCGATTGAGCGCGCCTGCGGAAAGGGCATCCCGTTATTTGGCCGAAAACCGGGTCGCAGTTTCCGGTTGGGCCCGCTAGAGGAAACTGCGACCCGGAATCCACGCTCAAACCGGGATGAACTTTCCGCAAGACGGCCCCCAGGCACCCCCGGACGCAAACCTCAGCCATCTCTGCATAGATCTCAATAGATCTGCCGAGAACTCAAACAGTGTATCTACCTGCTCATTTGAGAACCTAAACTCTCAGAGATAAGAAATCTTATATGAATTGACTTAGATTTTGTATATTCCGGCCCATAAGGGGATACACTACATCCTGAAAGACAAGCCGAAGCGCCGCGCGACAGATCGTCGAGGCGGCGCGAACGCAAAAGAGAGAGGGAATTTCTAATGAGTAAGATTCTTGGTATCG
Source organism: Collinsella sp. (assembly GCA_048302525.1). Classification (GTDB taxonomy): domain Bacteria; phylum Actinomycetota; class Coriobacteriia; order Coriobacteriales; family Coriobacteriaceae; genus Collinsella. Next base: position 1,033 of record DBFDDV010000055.1, read on the forward strand.
ACCTTGGTACTACTAACTCCGCTATGGCCGTTCTCGAGGGCGGTTCTCCGACCATTATCGTGAACGCCGAGGGCGACCGCACCACCCCGTCCGTTGTCGGCTTCCGTGCTGACGGCGACCGCGTCGTGGGTAAGGCCGCTAAGAACCAGGCTGTCACCAACCCCAAGAACACCGTGTTTTCCATCAAGCGCTTCATGGGCCGCAAGTACTCCGAGTGCACCTCTGAGATCAAGACCGTGCCGTATGAGGTCAAGGAGGGCCAGGGCGGCCGTGCCGTCGTCGACATCGAGGGCAAGGATTACACCGCCGAGCAGGTGAGCGCCATGACGCTCGCGAAGATGAAGGCCGACGCCGAGAAGTATCTGGGCGAGACCGTCACCGACGCCGTCATCACCGTCCCGGCCTACTTCAACGACGCCCAGCGTCAGGCCACCAAGGACGCCGGCAAGATCGCCGGCCTCAACGTCAAGCGTATCGTCAACGAGCCGACCGCTGCTGCCCTGGCCTATGGCCTGGACAAGCAGGGCACCGACCAGCGCATCCTGGTCTTCGACCTGGGTGGCGGCACCTTCGACGTCTCCATCCTCGACCTCGCCGACGGCGTGTTTGAGGTTCTGTCCACCTCGGGCGACAACCACCTGGGCGGCGACGACTGGGATCAGCGCGTCATCGACTGGATGGCCGATAAGTTCCAGCAGGAGAACGGTGTCGATTTGCGTCAGGACCCCATGGCCCTGCAGCGTCTGAAGGAGGCTGCAGAGAACGCCAAGAAGGAGCTCTCCGCGGCGCAGCAGTCCACCATTAACCTGCCGTTCATTACCATGAACCAGTCCGGCCCGCTGCACCTCAACTACACGCTGACCCGCGCCGAGTTCGAGAAGATCACCCGCGACCTGCTCGAGCGTTGCAAGCAGCCTGTCACCAACGCCCTGCGCGACGCCAAGCTCAAGCTCTCCGATCTGACCGAGGTCATCCTCGTCGGCGGCTCCACCCGTATGCCCGCTGTCCAGGATCTGGTCAAGACCATGACCGGCAAGCAGCCCAACATGTCCGTGAACCCCGACGAGGTCGTTGCCGACGGCGCTGCCGTCCAGGGCGGCGTGCTCACCGGTGACGTCGAGGGCATCCTGCTGCTCGACGTTACCCCGCTGTCGCTGGGCGTCGAGACCATGGGCGGCATCATGACCAAGATGATCGACCGCAACACCACGATCCCGACCTCCAAGACCGAGGTCTACTCCACCGCTGCCGACAACCAGACCAGCGTCGAGATCAACGTGCTCCAGGGCGAGCGCGAGCTTGCCCGCGACAACAAGTCGCTCGGTAAGTTCCAGCTGACCGGTATCCCGGCTGCCCGCCGCGGCGTGCCGCAGATCGAGGTCACCTTCGACATCGACGCCAACGGCATCGTCAAGGTCTCCGCTAAGGACAAGGGCACCGGCAAGGAGCAGCAGATCACTATCTCCGGCTCCACCGCTCTGTCTGACGACGAAGTCGATCGCATGGTCAAGGACGCCGAGGCTCATGCCGAGGAGGACAAGAAGCAGAAGGAAGAGGTCGAGGTCCGCAACCAGACCGATAGCCTTTGCTACTCCACCGAGCAGACCCTCAACGAGCTGGGCGACAAGGTTTCCGCCGATGTGAAGTCCAAGGCCGAGGCCGCTATCGCCGACGCCAAGAAGGCGCTCGAGGGCTCTGACGTCGAGGCCATCAAGGCCGCTGGTGAGTCCCTGCAGTCCGTGGCCTACGAGCTGGCTCAGGTTGTCTACGCCGACGCTCAGCAGCAGACCGACGGCGCCGCCGGTGCCCAGCCTGCCGACGATGACGTTGTCGACGCCGACTACGAGGTTGTGGACGACGAGGACAAGTAATCATGTCCGCCCGTAAAGCTCGCACGGAGGCGGCTGCCGCTGGCGCCGCCCCCGTTGACTCTGAGGAGAAGGACGTGAAGATTCCCGTAGAGGCCGTCGACGATACCGAGGTCAACGAGACCGAGGCCGCCGAGGCTGCCGAGAACCAGGTAGAGGATTCCAACAAGGAGGCGACGATGACCGAGGACGAGATGGTGGAAGCTGCTATCCGCGCCGGTGAGGAAGCCGCCGATAACGACTTTAAGCTCAAGTTCGAGCAGGCCCAAAAGGAGCTCGCCGACGTGCGCAGCGAGCTCGATGCTGCGGCAGAGGCCCAGAAGGCCGCCGAGGACAAGGCGAAGGACGCTACCGAGCGCACCGCCCGCCTGCAGGCCGACTGGGAGAACTTCCGTCGCCGCACCGCCAACGAGCGCATTGCCGAGCGCGAGCGCGCGACCGAGAAGCTCGTCACTGCGCTGCTGCCGGTGGTTGACGATATCGAGCGTGCAATCGACCATGCCCGTAGCCAGGAGCTTTCCGACGATTTTAAGCAGTTCGTCGATGGCGTTGACGCGGTGCATGCCAAGCTGCTTGATGTGTTTGCGCACGAGGGCGTTGAGCCCATCGACCCCAAGGGCGAGGCGTTCGATCCGCTCGAGCACCAGGCCGTGGGGCGTGTCGAGGACGCATCGCAGTACGACGAGACCGTCAACGACGTGTACCAGAAGGGCTACCGCATGGCGGACCGCATCCTGCGCTCCGCGATGGTGACGGTGACCTACGGTGGCGATAAGCGCCCCGCACCGGAGCCCGAAGCGGCGCCCGAGGATGCCGCGGCCGATACGGCCGAGAGCACCGAGGAGTAATTGAGAAGGGCCCCGGGGCAACACCCGGGGCCCTTTCTGGCCTAGTGCCATATGAAAGCATAAGCCGCCGTCCGCAGGGACGGCGGACGTAACAGGAGAGGAGCTACGATGGCTGCAGGCAAAACCTTCTATGACATCCTGGGCGTATCCAAGAGCGCCTCCGACAAAGAGATCAAGAGCGCGTTTCGCAAGCTCGCGCAAAAATATCACCCCGATGCCGGCGGCGACGAGGCCAAGTTTAAGGAGATTAGCGAGGCCTACGAGACGCTTTCGGACGAGAAGAAGCGCAAAGAGTACGACCAGATGCTCATGTTCGGCGGCATGCCGGGTGCGGGTGGCGCGTATAGCGGTGGCTACGGCGCTGGTGCCGGCGCGAGCGGCTGGGGCGATATCTTCGACAGCATCTTTAGCGGCAACGGCGCCTGGGGCAGCGAATGGGGCTCGGGCTTTGGCGGGGCCGCGGGCGCTGCCGGTGCGGGCGCGGGCCGCAACCGCGCGCGCAAGGGCGGCGACCTGTCGCTGACTGTCGACGTAACGGCCGAGGACGCGTTCCGCGGCGTGACGCACAAGGTCACCTACCGCATTCCCTCGACGGGCGAGCAGCAGACCATCACGGTCTCGGTGCCTGCGGGTGCGGTCGACGGCGGCAAGCTGCGTTACAAGCGTCGCGGCGAGTATGGCGTTGCCGGCGGCGAGCGCGGCGACCTGGTCGTGACCACGCATGTGGAGGAGCATCCGCTGTTTAAGCGTAAAGGTGCCGATGTGACCATGGAGGTGCCGATCTCGGTCTACGAGGCGGCGCTCGGCTGCACGGTGGATGTGCCCACGCCCGGCGGCGCGACGGTTCGTCTGAAGGTGCCCGCTGGCACCCAGACGGGCAAGAAGTTCCGCTTTAAGGAGATGGGTGCGCCCGACGTTAAGCATCGCGGCCGCACGGGTGCGCTGCTCGTCGAGATCAAGGTGCAGGTTCCCACGAACCTGTCCGACGATGAGCGCGATGCCATGACCAGGCTGCGCGAGGCCGACACGCGCGATTATCGCGAGAAGGTCAACCGTTACAAGGCGACGTACTAGGGCGGTCGCGGCGCACGCCCGCGCCCGCGGGCTTATGATGGACGATAACGAGACGGAAAGGGGTCAGGTAGCATGGCCGAGGACAATAGGAACAAACCGCTGTACATGATCAGCGTGGCGGCCGAGCTGACCGGCATGCATCCGCAGACTCTGCGCGTCTACGAGTCCAAGGGCCTGGTGAATCCTCAGCGCTCGGGCGGTAACACGCGTCTGTATTCGCGTGCCGATATCGAGCGTCTGGAACTCATCAACCAGCTCACCGACGAGGGCATCAACCTTGCCGGCGTGGTGCGCATCCTCGATATGAAGGAGCGTGCCGAGGAGCGTGAGCGCGAGAACGAAAAACTCCGTGCCCGCGTACGCCAGCTCGAGGACGAGCTGCACGAGTACAAGATGCAGAAGAAGATCACTGCCCTGGCCCCGCGCGATGGCTCGGTTAACCCCGAACAGGTCATGCGCAAACTTTTGGGCGCCGGCGGGGATTTGTAGTTACGCGGGTTTACCAACCCGCGTAACGGGTCGACGCTGCGCGCCGCCCAGAGCGACAATTTGTCATTCAAAAGGCAAGGCATGACCA
>DBFDDV010000056.1:0-4970 GCA_048302525.1 Collinsella sp.
TAGTATAGGAAAAGGAATTTCTCGGGGCCGCCTCTCGGCGGCCTTGCGAAAAACAAATCCAAGTTAGACCATTTCAAATGGTTCGATGTCTGCCCGGATGCGACACAGCTTGTGTGTCCATCCTCGCAGTATCCGGTTCTCAAGGTGCACGCCTGCGCTGGTTCCCGGTTCCACCGGGCCGCGCGGCAAGGAGATATATTGCCAGACCGGAGGGGCCCCGGGGGCGGGAATCTGGGCGTACACATTTCCTACACATTTTTGAATCCGACTAACGTTTGCCAGCCGTTACCTACCGCTCGCCGAGCATCTCTTTATATAAGGCAGCCTCATGGTTAAAGCGGATACGTCCCCCTAGCTAAAGCACAGCCAGCATCGAGCAACTCATCACGTTCTTCCACCGAGAACCCCTCGGCGTAGACGCGCACCACTGGTTCGGTCCCGCTAGGACGGACCAGCAGCCACGTGTCATCCTCGAATGCCAAACGCAAGCCATCCATATGACTAACGTTTTGCGGCACCTTGCCACAAATCGACTTGGGGTTTACGCCCGGCAGCAGGGTTCGTAACGTTTCGGCATCTTCGGCCTCAAGGCGCAAATCGCGTCGACCGTAACTCGTCTTACCAAAACTGTCCTCGAGTTGGTCGACCAGAACGCCCAAAGGCGCGTCCGTCTTTGCCATAAGCTCACACAGAATCAGACAGGCGAGGATTCCATCGCGCTCGGGCATATGCGCGGCGATGCCGATACCACCGGCTTCTTCGCCGCCTATGAGGACGCCACCCTTCTTCATCTCCGCCGCTATATATTTGAAACCGACTGGTTTGACGGTCACGCGGCAGCCAAGCGCCTCGGCAATGCGACGCACGAGCGTCGAGCACGAAAGATTGACGACGACGCGCCCCTCCAAATTACGAAATTGAACCAAGTCGCCCAAAACGAGCGCCATAATCTGATGCGGATGTATATATCTGCCGTGCTCGTCAACCGCGCCGATACGGTCGGCGTCGCCGTCGGTCACCAGGCCAGCGCAAGCTCCGTCCTCGATAACCGTATGCTCGCAAGCGTCCACCCACGGCTCAACGGGGTCGGGGCAGATATCCTCTTGGTCAGGCGCCTGCCCGGCGTGAATCTCGTGCACCTCAACGCCAAGCTCGCGCAGCAAGTCGGCTAGATAGCCCTGGGCTGCGCCGCCCATGGGGTCAACAACCACGCGCAGGTGCGCGGCGCGGATGGCTTCGGCATCGACAAACGATGCCACCGCTTGCATATAGTCAGGAATGATATCCGCGGTGCGATATTGCCCCTCGATCCCCATTGGCTCGGGAGCCATGGTCTCTTCGAGCTCTTCGATGACATCCTGGTTGGCGGTCGAGCCGTCACCCATGCGAATCTTGAGACACAGATAACCCTGCGGATGATGGGACCCCGTCACCATGAGCGCGCCGCACGCCTCACCGTCATAAGCCGCCGCCCACGTAAGGGCAGGGGTCGGAACAGGTCGCGAAGCGAGCACGGCGTCTAGCCCGTGCGCTGCTAGCACACCCGCCGCAAGCTCAGCGAACTCGCGCGCCAGGGGCCGAGTGTCGAACCCTATATATACCGTTTTGCCCGGATTGGTCTTTTGCCACAACTCGCCGACGGCATCGGCGATACGGGCAACGTTATCGGCAGTGAAGTCCTCATCGACGCGAGCGCGCCAACCGTCAGTTCCAAAATGAATTATCGCGCACACGCGCAGACACCTCACAGTGTTTGGATCATGGTACGCATGGGGTATACCCGCAACATGCACTCGGCAACCTGCCGGCACCAGCATTCACCATTTGGGCAAATGCTGCCGAGAACATGCAGGCAATAAAAAACCGCCCCGTATGGAGCGGTTTTGCCCTTTATATATCGAGCGCCTCGGCCATCGCTGCCGTAGTGATTGCCGTGGTTCCACAGCAACTGCCCACCATTGCGGCACCGGCATGTCTCCATTCGATGCATGCGCGCGCGAAAGCTTCGGGGTTCTCGTGCCATACGGGGCCATCCTGAGTCTGGACCGGATCGCCTACGTTGGGACGCACCGTGACGGGAGTAGTCGCCGATGCAACCATCCTGGGCACCGCCGCGTTCGCAGCCGAAAGCGAACAGCAATTAACACCAATCGAGTTTGCGCCGTGTTTTTCGGCGTACAAAACGGCTGCCTCGATGTTGAGGCCATCGCCCAACAGGTCGCCTTTTTCGTCAACGACAAAACTCACCAGAACAGGCATGCCGTCGGCGGCATCTCGAGCGCCGGCAAGCATGGGCTGCAAATTACGGATAGACGTCACCGTCTCGATCAGCAGACCGTCAACGCCGGCATTGAGCAAGGCGTGCGCCTGTTCGCGCGCAATGCCTCGGATTTCACGATACTCGGCAGAGTCCTCGGCAAACCACTCAATACCGATCGGGCCCATCGAGCCCAGCAGCAGCTGAGGGTGCGCCTGGCGGGCATCGTCGACGGCCCCGCGATTGACCTCCGCCACGGACGGCGCAATCTGGTCGTGCTTGAGGGCATAGCTCGATGCCTGAAAGGTGTTGGTAATGAGCACCTGCGCGCCGGCGGCGACATACAAGCGATGGATACGAGAAACGGTCTGCGGCTCTGCCAGATTCCAAAACGCCGGTGGAATGTCGGCGGCATCGTACTCACTCAACAGAACACTGCCCATGGGGCCCTGCGCCAACAAGGTCTCGCTCGACAAGCGGCGCGTAAGTTCCTCGGCACCAAAGCGGTTGTAATAACTCGTATCCATATATATCCCGCTATTCCTCGACGCTGATTCCCTGCTTTTCAAGATAGGCGAGCCAGCGGCTCATCGTGTCCTCGGATAGCGCATGCTCCATCATGCAGGCCTCGGAATCGGCTCGCTCAAATTCGACACCGAGCTCCTGAACCAAAAACGTGCGGATGAGGCGATGACGGTACCAGATAGCCGTGCCAACCTCGCGACCGCGATCGGTCAGGATTACCTTGCCGTAGTGCGATTGCTCGACAAGCTCGGATGCCTTGAGCGCCGAAACCGCTTTATTGACCGATGCCTTGGAGACGCCAAGGCGCTGCGCGATGTCGACCGATCGCACGCCGTTGGTTTCCCCCTCTTCGCTTTCAATGCGAACCATGCACTCCAAGTAGTCTTCGTTCGCCACCGTCAGATGTAGTTCGCGCGAGCTATTTGTCGTATCCATGATCTTCCGTCCCTTCTGCATTCAATGGCTGATTCTACCCCATCCAAGCGTCGTGGTATGCCGTGGCATACCGTGCTAGAGTTCTTGTTGCACACGACGACCAAGATTGGAGCGGTCTTTATGGAAAACACCACCACGAGCCCCGATGTCCTCGAGCGCTTTTTGCGCTACGTCCAGATCAACACGCAGTCCGAGGATGCAAACTGCGACCAGGTACCCTCGAGCGCCGTTCAGTTTGACCTTGCCAACGTGCTGGCTGAAGAGCTGCGCGAGCTTGGTGCGGAAGATGCCCACGTGACCGAGCACGCCTATGTCTGCGCGCATATCCCCGCAAGTGCGGGCGCTGAGGACAAGCCCGCCCTGGGCCTGATCGCCCATCTCGACACCACCGAAGTTGCACCGGGCGCCGGCGTGAAGCCGCACATCGTACACTACGAAGGCGGCGACCTGGTCTGCGGCACGGTTGACGGTAAGCCCGTTGCCATGAGCACCGCCAAGCTTCCCGCCCTGAATGACCTCGCGGGTGAGGACTTGGTCTGCAGCGATGGCACCACGCTGCTGGGCGCAGACGACAAGGCGGGCGTCGCTGAGATCATGTCGCTTGTCGCGCGTATCGCTCAGGACCCTTCTCTGCCCCATCCCGCACTCGGCATTTGCTTCTGCCCTGACGAGGAGATCGGCCACGGAGCCGAGCTGTTGGATATCGATACCTTTGGCTGCAAGTACGCCTACACGGTCGACGGCGGCCCCATCGGCGAACTGGAGTGGGAGTGCTTTAACGCCGCCGAGGCGACCGTCCGCTTTGAGGGCCAGTCCATCCACCCGGGCGACGCTAAGGGCCGTATGGTCAACGCAGGCAATCTGTTCTGCGACTTCAACGCGTTGCTCCCCTACGTGCAGCGCCCGGAGTATACGGAAGGCTACGAGGGCTTTTATCACCTTGAGGGTGTATCTGCGACCGTCGATCACGCCACAGCGCGCTATATCGTCCGCGACCATGACGCCGCCAAGTTCCAGCAGAAACTCGACCTTATTGATGCCGCTGCCTCGATGCTCAACCAGCGTCTGGGTGAGGAGCGCGTGACGGTCGAGATTAAGCAGCAGTATCGAAATATGGCCGAGATCGTTCGTGACTATCCCGAGCTTATTGATGTTGCCAAGGAAGCCTACCTCGCCTGCGGCGTTGAGCCCCAAGTGCTGCCAATTCGTGGCGGCACCGACGGCGCCCAGCTGTCGTTCCGCGGTCTGCCCTGCCCCAACCTTTCCACCGGCGGCTATTGCTACCACGGCGTCAACGAGTTCGTCCCGGTCAGTTCGCTCGTCAAGATGACCGACGTGCTCCAGGAGCTCGTCGCCCGCTTTGCATAAGCCTGACCGCACAAGTCCAAAAGACAAATCGCCGCGTCCTCAAGACCGAGAACGGGGCGATTTTTTAGCACAATGAGAACAGATAGACGTGCGCCAACCTCTTGGCACAAGGAGTGTCCCAAACTGCCGGCACATAAGGAACGTCCCCAAGTGCCAAGTGCCGCAAGAGTGTCACCTTTGACTAGTCATTTAAGAACGTCCCCAACGACTGCGTCGATGTTTTGGCAACGACAGCGAGTGGGTCGCATTTGAGACAAGGTGACGTGAAATCAAAACCACCCCTAAAAGGGGTGGTTTGCTCTTAGGGTATAACCCTTGGATTTCCGGCACGCGTCTAAAGGCGCCGGCCCTCACGGGGTTCGGGCCGCACTGCAGATTGACCCGT
>DBFDDV010000057.1:0-27534 GCA_048302525.1 Collinsella sp.
CCCGAGCCCGAGCCGGCAGAGCCCACGACGGCCGATCTCTACGCCCGTCGTCCCCGCAAGCGCAAGGCCGTCGTCGACCAGCTCGCTCGCGAGCTCGAGGCCGAGGACGACGCTGCCGCCGCCGACGCCTCGAAGGGAGGCGATGAGTAATGCCTATCGGACCTGCGCGTATGCCGCTCTTCGATCACCTGGGAGAACTCCGTCGCCGCCTGACCATCGTGGTCGTGTCGGTGTTTGCCGCCGCTATCGTGCTGTATTTCGCCACGCCTGTTGTGCTCGACATCCTGGAAGATCCCATCCGCTCCTTTGTGCCGGACGGTAAGTTCTACATCACTACCACGCTCGGCGGCTTTGGCTTGCGCTTCTCGCTGGCCATCAAGATGGCCGTGGTCATGTGCACGCCCATGATCATCTGGCAGATTCTGGCGTTTTTCCTGCCGGCGCTTCGACCCAACGAGCGCAAGTGGGTCGTGCCCACGGTGCTCGCCTCGACGGTGCTGTTCTTCCTGGGTGCCATCTTCTGCTACTTCATCATCATTCCTGCGGGCTTTGAGTGGCTCATCGGCGAGACCTCGGCCGTCGCTACGGCACTGCCCGATCTGGAGAACTACGTCAACATGGAGCTGCTCTTTATGATCGGCTTTGGCGTGGCGTTTGAGCTGCCGCTCATCATCTTCTATCTGTCCGTCTTCCACATCGTGTCCTACGCTGCTTTCCGCGGTGCCTGGCGTTATGTATACGTTGGCCTGCTCGTGGGTTCGGCTGTGATCACGCCCGACGGCTCGCCCGTTACGCTGGGTCTCATGTATGGCGCCCTGCTCTCGCTCTACGAGATTTCGCTCGCCATCGCCCGTGTGGTCATTACCGCGCGCGAGGGCAAGGAGGGCCTGTTTGTGAGTCGTCTGGACCTGTTCTCGGACGATGAGGACGACGAGGAGTAAATCGGTATGCACGAAGTTGGCATTGTCAACGGCATACTCGATACAGTGATTCGCGCGGCGCGTGGGGCGGGGGCCTCGCGCGCCGTTTTGGTAACGCTGCGTATCGGGGATATGACCGAGGTCGTGCGCGAGGCGCTCGACTTTGCCTGGGAGACGTTTCGCGACGAGGACCCGCTCACGCGCGGCTGCGAGCTTGCCGTGGAGGAGGTCCATCCACAAAGCGAGTGCCTGGACTGCGGCGAGGTCTTTGATCACGACCGTTTCCATTGTCGCTGTCCCCAGTGTGGCGGCGCCAACGTGCGTCTGCTGCACGGCCGCGAACTCGACATCGCAAGTATCGAGATCGAGACCCCCGACGATTAGCCCGCCAGCAACCTGGGGACGGGGTATAAATGGTAGAAGTAAGGAGCGCCGAGTATGGCCGAGAAAACGATTGATATCGCATCGCCAATTCTGTCGCGCAATGAGCGCCTGGCAGATCAGCTGCGACAGCGATTTAAAGAGACAGGCACCTATGTGATCAATGTGCTGTCGAGCCCTGGCTCGGGCAAGACCACTACGATTCTGGGCACCAACGAGCGCCTGCGCGACAAGGCCGGCTTGCGCTGCGCCGTCATCGAGGGCGATATCGCCTCGGACGTCGACGCCATCACCATGAAGGAAGCCGGCATGCCCGCCATCCAAATCAACACGGGCGGCCTGTGCCACCTCGAGGGCAACATGATCATGGAGGCCGTTGACGCCTTCGACCAGGCTGTGGGTCTGGAAAACATCGACGTCATCTTTATCGAAAACGTGGGTAACCTGGTCTGCCCAGTCGACTTTGACCTGGGCGAGAACCTGTCCATCATGATCCTCTCGGTGCCCGAGGGCGACGACAAGCCCATCAAGTACCCGGGCATCTTCCAACACGCCGGCGCGCAGCTGCTCAACAAGGTTGACGTGGCTCCGGCTTTCGATTTTGACATGGATAGGTATACTAAGACACTCGATGACCTCAATCCACAGGCGCCGCGGTTTGCCGTGAGCGCGCGCAAGGGCGAGGGCATGGATGCCTGGTGCGATTGGCTCATCGGGCAGATTGAGCAAGCAAGGGCGTAAGTCGGCCGCCATACGGGCGGGCGTAGCCGCAGAGATACGAGATAGGAGCCTCTTTTGAAGCTCATCATCGCCGAGAAAAACGACGCCGCGCGTCAGATCGCCGAGCGTCTGTCCACGGGCAAGCCCAAAAAGGACAAGGTGTACAACACCGCCATCTACCGTTTTGAGTGGAAGGGCGAGGAGTGCGTGACCATCGGCCTTGCCGGTCACATCCTAGCGCCCGATTTTTGCGACAGCGTGCTGTTCGATAAAAAGCTGGGCTGGTATTCGGTCACCGAGGACGGCGAGATGCTGCCGGCCGACATACCCGATGGCCTGGCGCGTCCGCCCTACGACACCAAGCGCAAGCCGTTTCTTGCCGATGGCATCTCAATCAAGGGCTGGAAACTCGAGAGTCTGCCGTATCTCACCTGGGCACCCGTCATTAAGCTGCCGGCCGAGAAAGAGCTCATTCGCTCGCTCAAGAACCTTGCCAAGAAGTCCGACAGTGTCATCATCGCCACGGACTTCGATCGCGAGGGCGAGCTGATCGGTTCGGACGCTCTCAACAAGGTGCGCGAGGTTGCGCCGGACTTGCCGGTCGCCCGCGCCCAGTATTCTTCGTTTACCAAGGCCGAGATCACGCAGGCCTTCGATAATCTCGTCTCGCTCGATCAGAATCTGGCCGACGCCGGCGAGAGTCGCCAGCACATCGACCTCATTTGGGGCGCGGTACTCACGCGCTATCTGACGCTCGCCAAGTTTGGCGGCTTTGGCAACGTGCGTTCCGCCGGCCGCGTGCAGACGCCGACGCTTGCCCTGGTGGTCGAGCGCGAGCGCGAGCGCATGGCGTTTGTGCCCGAGGACTATTGGCAGATTCGCGGCATGGGCGCCGCGCAAGGCGCTGCCGAGGACGATCGCTTTAAGATCGCGCACAAGACGGCGCGCTTTACCGACAAGGATGCTGCTGAGACGGCGTACGGTCACGTTGACGGTGCCAAGACGGCTACCGTCGCCGCGGTGACCAAGCGCTCGCGCAAGCAGCAGCCGCCCACGCCGTTTGCGACCACCTCACTGCAGGCTGCCGCCGCAGCCGAGGGTATCTCGCCTGCGCGTACCATGCGTATCGCCGAGTCCCTCTACATGGCCGGTCTCATCAGCTACCCGCGTGTCGACAATACCGTATACCCCGCGACGCTTGATCTGGGCGCTGTGGTGAGTGACCTTGCAAAGATCAACCCGGCGCTGGCGCCCGTATGCAAAAAGGTCCTCGCCGGCCCCATGAAGCCCACGCGCGGCAAGGTCGAGACCACCGACCACCCGCCTATCTATCCCACGGGCGAGGGCGATCCGTCCACGCTCGACGGCGGTCAGCGCAAGCTCTACGACCTCATCGCCCGTCGCTTCCTGGCGACGCTTATGGGTCCTGCGACCATTGAGAACACCAAGCTCGAGCTCGACGTCAACGGCGAGCCGTTCGTGGCCTCGGGTGACGTGCTCGTGACCCCTGGCTTCCGCGAGGCCTATCCGTACGGCCTTAAGCGCGATGAGCAGATGCCGCCGCTGGAGCAGGGCGATACGGTCGACGTGTTCGACATTAAGCTCGAGGCCAAGCAGACCGAGCCGCCCGCGCGCTACAGCCAGGGCAAGCTTGTGCAGGAGATGGAAAAGCGCGGCCTGGGCACCAAGTCCACGCGCGCGAGCATCATCGAGCGCCTGTACGCCGTGCGCTACCTCAAAAACGATCCCGTGGAGCCGAGCCAGCTAGGCATCGCCATCATCGACGCGCTGTCGCAGTTTGCCCCGCGCATCACGAGCCCCGATATGACCAGCGAGCTCGACGGCGACATGACTCGCGTGGAGCGCGGCGAGGACACCGAAGAGCACGTCGTGACCCATTCGCGCGCGCTGCTGGCCGGCGTGCTCGACGAGCTGCTCAAGCATACGCAGGAGCTGGGCGACGCCATCAGCGACGCCGTCACGGCCGATGCGCGCGTGGGCGCTTGCCCCAAGTGCGGCAAGGACCTGGTTATGAAGACGAGTGCCAAGACCCGCGGCAGCTTCATTGGCTGCATGGGCTGGCCCGACTGCGACGTGACCTATCCGGTGCCGAGCGGCGTCAAGGTAAGCCCGCTCGAGGGCGAGGCAGCCGTGTGCCCCGAGTGCGGCGCGCCGCGCATTAAGTGCCAGCCGTTCCGCCAGAAGGCCTTCGAGATTTGCGTGAACCCCACGTGCCCCACCAACTACGAGCCTGACCTTAAGGTGGGCGAGTGCAAGGTGTGCGCCGAGGCCGGACGCCATGGCGACCTGATCGCGCACAAGAGCGAGAAGAGCGGCAAGCGCTTTATCCGCTGCACCAACTACGATGACTGTGGCGTGAGCTATCCTCTGCCGGCGCGCGGTAAGCTCGAGGCGACGGGTGAGACTTGCCCCGAGTGCGGCGCCCCCATCGTGGTGGTCAACACGGCGCGCGGCCCGTGGCGCATCTGCGTGAACATGGACTGCCCGACCAAGGAGAAGAAGCCCGCCCGCGGTCGCAAGACCACGACCAAGGCGAGCACGGCCAAGAAGACGACGGCGGCAAAGAAGACTGCTGCCAAGAAGACGACCGCCAAAAAGACGACGGCCAAGAAGTCGACTACCAAAAAGACCGCTGCCGACAAGTAGCCGCACGGTCGAAACATCACCTAAAACAAAAACGAGCGAGGACCTCAAAATCCTCGCTCGTTTTTTATCCGGCAGTTAGGGACGTTTCTTTTCTGCCGGCAGTTTAGGAACGTCCCTAACTGCCGGCTCGGGAACGACAAAGCGCTAGTTCACTTCGACGGGTTTGGCGCCGGGATAGCGCTCCTCAAAGTCTAGGCGGTACTTATTGTCATTGGTGCCCGCCACGTTGTCGCGCGACAGCGGCGCCACGATCTCATTCTTGTGGTCCGCAGGCTTGGCGTATTTCAGGCTGATCTCCCAGGCATCACAGATTGCGTCAATGCGGTGATTCAGGTCGTCGTACAGGGCAACGATGTCTTTCCAGGAGCTGTAGTTCTTGGAGCTCGTCGGGACGTCTAGGTCCTCGACGATGTCGTAATACTGCTCGATGGTGTCCTCCGTGCGCTCGGCGACGTCGGCGAGATTTTGACGGGTGGTTCGATCCTCTTCCAGATAGCTGCCGTTGAAGTTCTGTGCGCAGCCACGGACGTAGTTGTCGAGGTCTTCGAGCAAGTCGTAGTATTCGCTCAGTCGGCGGTAGAGGTTCTGCTCGGAGAGCGTTGCTTCGCCGCCATCCTCGTCGTCATCGTCATCATCGTCGTACAGGCTGTTGGGATCGCCGAGAGGCTTTAGGTCATCGTCATCGACGTCATGGTGCAGCTTAGCTACCTCGGCAGTCGTCTGCGTGGCGGCGTTGTCGAAAGGCTTGATCACAAAGAAAACGACCAGGGCGATGATGATCGCCACCAGCACAACGATAACGGCGATAAGCGGCCCGGTGCCGCTCTTTTTGGGAGCGGGGGTCTGTGGCGAAGCGGGCGCGTATGCGGGAGCCGGCTGCTGTTGGGGCGAGCCGCTCGCGACGGGTATGCGCTGCGTGGTCTCGACGGCCGCGGGGCCTGCGGCGGGGTCGGGGCGATAGGCGAGGGGGTCGTCCGCCTTGGCTTGCGGCATATCAAGGGAGCCGGTCTGCTCAAAAGCGGGCTGGCTATCGCTCGCGGTTGTTTGCTCAACGGGTGCACCGCACGAGGTGCAGAACTTGGCATTATCTGCAAGAAGCTTGCCGCACGAGGCGCAATACCGAGACATTGCCACTCCTTTCGCCACATTTCAATGCAATACGACGATGATACCCAGCGTCCAAAATTCCCCATCATAAGTTGCGG
Organism: Collinsella sp.; assembly: GCA_048302525.1. Lineage (GTDB taxonomy): Bacteria > Actinomycetota > Coriobacteriia > Coriobacteriales > Coriobacteriaceae > Collinsella. The sequence continues at coordinate 5,894 of DBFDDV010000057.1, forward strand.
TGAAATAGGGACTGTTTGGCGGTCTCAGAGCTTCAATCAGTCCCTATTTCACCGCAACTTTGGAAAGGCACCTTTAGCCATTGGGGACGCACCGAGCACTGGGGTATCATGGCTTGGTTGCTATAAATCGCATTTACGCGCCTTGTAGGAAGGGACTGCGCCCATGGCTTTTGAGCCCGCTCAACATAGCTTTATCACGCTCGAGGGCGTCGATGGCGCTGGCAAGTCCACGCAGGCGCGCCTGCTTGCCCGCGCGCTCGAACTCGCTGGCTACCAGGTTGTGAGCCTGCGCGAGCCGGGCGGTACCGCCATCAGCGAAAAGATCCGTGCTCTGCTGCTCGACCCCGCCAACACGGCGATGGGCGACACCTGCGAGTTGTTGCTCTACGAGGCGGCGCGCGCTCAGTTGGTGCACGAGGTCATCGTGCCCGCCCTTGCTGTCGGTAAGGTGGTCCTGTGCGATCGCTTCTACGATTCCACGACCTGCTACCAGGCGTTTGCCGATGGCCTCGATCGCCAGATAGTACGCGACGCCAACAACCTGGCCGTCGCGGGTACGCACCCGGCGCTCACGCTCGTCTATCGCATCACGCCCGAGCAGGCGGCGCTGCGCATGGCAGCCCGTGGCGCGGCAGATCGCATGGAGGCAAAAGGCATGGCCTTCCAAGAGCGCGTCTACCAGGGATTTTGCGCCATTGCCGCCGAGGAACCAAACCGCGTAAAGCTCATCGACGCGACCGCGTCCATCGAGGAAGTCTTCGCGCAGACGGTCGAGCGGGTTCGCGCCTACGGCCTCGACATTTCCCAGGACGCCGTCACCGCCGCGCTTGCCCAGGAGGCCGAGTAACATGGCCCCCGCTCAGGCAAGTCTGCTGGCCAAGCTCGACACCCAAGAGCGCGTGCGCGACTTTTTGACCAATGCCGTCGCCAGCGGTCGCGCATCGCACGCCTACCTGTTTTTGGGCGCGCCCGGCGCGGGCAAGCTCGACGCCGCGTGGGCGCTCGCCCAAGCCTTCCTGTGCGAGCAGGATGGCTGCGGCTCATGCGATAGCTGCGTGCGCGTCGCCCGCCATACACACCCCGACGTGCACTATTACACGCCCGAGAGCGCCACGGGCTACCTCATCGCCCAGACCCGCGAGCTGCTCGACGACGTGCCGCTGGCGCCCATCCGTGCCAAGGCCAAGGTCTACATCATCGACCGTGCCGAGCAGCTGCGCGCCAACACCGCCAACGCACTGCTCAAAACGCTCGAGGAGCCGCCCGAGGGCGTTATGTTTATCTTGCTGGGCACCTCGGCAGACGTGATGTTGCCCACCATCGTGAGCCGCTGCCAGTGCGTGCCGTTTCGGCTGGTATCGCCTGCCGTCGCCGCGCAGGCCGTGAGCCGCGCCACCGGTCAGGACCCTGCGCGTTGCCGCATGGCCGTCGCCGTAGCGGGAAGCCCCACGCGTGGCATCGAGTTCCTCAAGAGCGCCGAGCGCCAGGACGCCCGCCGTCAGATGGTTCGCGCCATCGATTCGCTTATCGCCGCCGACGAGGCCGACGTGCTCAGCCGCGCCAAGTCACTCATCGTCGCCGTTAAGGCGCCGCTCGCCGAGGTCAAGTCCACGCAGGAAAAGGTGCTCGAGCAAAACGCCGACTACTTGTCGCGTGGAGCATTGAAGCAGCTTGAGGACCGCAACAAGCGCGAACTCAACGCGCGCGAGCGTTCGGGTATCATGGAAGCGCTGGCGAGCGCGCGGACGCTCATGCGCGACGTGCTGCTGACGCTTCAGGACGAGGCGGCCGACGTGGTGAACGAAGACGTGCGCGACACGATCGGTCGGCTTGCCGCCGCGACCAATGTTGCGGGTGCCACGCGGGCGCTCGAGGCAGTCGCGACCGCCGAGCGCAACATCGCCAGAAACGTTACTCCCCAGCTGGCCATCGAGGTCATGCTGTTCGATATCAGGAAGGCACTGAAATGCCGTTAGTCGTACCCGTTAAGTTTACCTACGCCTCGCGCGACCTGTGGTTCGACCCGCAGGATCTGGATATCCTCGAGGCCGATTATGCCATTTGCTCCACCGAGCGCGGAACCGAGATCGGCCTGGTCACGGCCGATCCCTTTGAGGTGCCGCAAGACGAGATCGGTCAGCCGCTTAAGCCCGTGCTGCGCGTGGCGAGCGACATCGACCTGCAGCTTGCCGACGACCTGGCCATCCAAGGCGACGAGGCCATGGTCGACTTCCGCCGCCTGGTCAAGGAGCTCGATCTCGAGATGAAGCCGGTGGGCGTCGAGTACCTGTTTGGCGGCGAGAAGGCCGTGTTCTACTTTGCGGCAGAGGAGCGCGTCGATTTTCGCCAGCTCGTCAAGGATCTGTCCTCGACGCTGCACATTCGCGTCGACATGCGCCAGATCGGCGTGCGCGACGAGACCCGCCTGGTGGGCGGCTATGCCCAGTGCGGACAGGAACTCTGCTGTACGCGCTTTGGCGGACAGTTTGAGCCCGTCTCGATTCGCATGGCAAAAGAGCAGGACCTACCGCTCAACTCGTCCAAGATTAGCGGCGTTTGCGGCCGCCTGATGTGCTGCCTGCGTTATGAGTTCGAGGCGTACAAGGACTTTAAGAGCCGTGCGCCCAAAAAGAAGACGCTCATCGATACGCCGCTTGGCAAGGCGCGTATCCAGGAATATGACACGCCGCGTGAGCAGCTGGTGCTGCGCCTGGAGAACGGCAAAGTCTTTAAGGTCAACCTGGCCGATATGACGTGCTCGGAGGGCTGCAAAAAGAAGGCCGCCGAGCAGGGCTGCAACTGTCGCCCCGACTGCGTGACGCGTGATGTGCTCGAGCGCATCGAGTCGCCCGAGATGCGCCTGGCGCTCATGGAGCTCGATCGCGAGAATGGCGTCGACGTGGGCGATGGCCTGTCGAGTGCCGACCGTCTGGCCGGCACGTCGATGCCCAAGCGCCGTCGTCGCGATGCGGACGCCGATACCCGTGCCGGTCAGAGCCAGGGCGAGGGTCGCGGCCGCGGTAAGGGTCGCGGCAAGGCCGAGGCACCCGAGGCTGAGGAGGCTGCCGGTGGACGTCGCCGCCGCAAGCGCTCGGGTTCGGGCGACGCCGGCGAGGCCGCTCCCGCAGGCAAGAATTCCTCCCGCGAGCGCGAGGCTCAGCAGCCTCAGCAGCAAAACCGCGGCGGTGGCATGAATCCCACGCGCCGTCGCCGCCGCCATTTGTCGAGCGAGGAGCGCGAGGATGCCTTCCGCGCCGCAGCCGCTCGCGAGGCCGGCACTGCTCCCAAGGGCGGCTCGGGTTCCGACGCACCTGCCGACAAGGGCGGCAAGCCGCGTGGCGATGAGGAGCGCGCGCCGCGTCCGCGTCGTCGCCATTCTTCGGGCACGCAGCAGAAGCCCTCGGTGCCTTCCGTGGCCGATCAGGTTTCGGATGGCGAGGTCAAGGTCACGCGCCGTCGCCCCGGCGACGGTGGAGGTACGGCAGCCAAGGCCGCGCGCGGCGCCTCTCGCGACGAGCGTGACGTGCGCGAGGATCGTGGCGGCGAGGGCTCGGCCGACCAGGGCCAGAAGCGCCGTCGCCGTCGTCGCTCCCGCAAGCCGCGTCAGGACGGTGGCGAGGGCTCGACCCCGAGCTCGTCCGCGCCGCAACCGCCTGCCGGCGAATAACGCCCGCGAGCGGATTTAACCTGCCTAACCCCAAACGCGTCGGGGTATCATGGCGCTGAATCAACAACCCTCCCTCTGCCTTTGCATAGGGAGGGTTGTGTCGTGAAGAGACATTTGAATGCGTTGGGTTGCCTGCAAAGCGTTGGCACCCTGCCGTTTGCGGATGAATTGCTACCGTTTGCCGAGCGTGCGGCGCACGAGGCGCTCGAGGCGTTGTCGCCCACGCGATGCGCCGGCTGCGAGCGCTCCGGCGCGCTAATTTGCCAAGACTGCCTCGCGGCGCTTACGCTCATCGATCCGCGTCATAGCTGCACTCGATGCGGCGCTCCGTTTGGAGACCTGCTGTGCACTGAGTGCTCGGTCGAGGGTGCGTCCTCGGCAATGGCCGAGGCACTCGATCGCTGCCTGGCATGTGCCGCCTACACGCATCCGCTGCCGCGCATCATTAAAGCGTACAAAGACGCGGGCGAGCGACGCCTGGCGCCGTATCTGGCAGAGCTGCTATACGACACCGCCCTGCATGCCCAAGTTGTGGCCCCCGATCGCTATGGCGGCGTGTTGTCCGCTGCCGACGCAGTTGTGTTTGTGCCTGCGACAGCGGCGGCGTTTCGGCGGCGCGGCTTTGATCATATGGAGGCCATTGCGCGTCCATTTTGTGAGCTGTCGGGTGTACCGCTGCTCGATGCCCTCGTTAAGTACGGCCATGGCGACCAGCGCGAACTCGGTCGCGAGGAGCGCCGAGAGCGCGCCCGGGGCATGTACGAGACGGTCGAGGACGTGCGGGGCCGCCGCCTGCTGCTTATCGATGACGTCATTACCACAGGCGCGACGATGGCGGCGGCTTCGGCAGAACTCAAGCGCGCCGGTGCCGCGGCTGTCGATGGCCTTGCTATCGCACGCGTTTGGTAGGGGTGGTTCATGTGGCGGTAAAAATCAACCAGCGCGTCGAGCCGACGAAAGAACAGCTCGCGGCTTCCGTGATCCTGACGGGCGCCTTGGCGTTGCGCATGATGCGCGCCGAGCGCCGGCAGATGGGCTACATCAGCTGGAAAGACCTCGATCCCGAGGAGGAGCGCCGCGTGCTGTGTACGTCATCGCCTTCGGCCGGGGATATCTACCTTTCAGATTTGGTGCGAATTGGAGCCGCGAGTGGCGAGGTGCAAGAAGGTCTTTGCTTGCTGGTGGGATCTGCGGCGCAGCGCCGCCGCATGCCTGGCGTGGGCTGGTCCGTATGCTCCGGGTTGCCCGCCGGCTCGATTCTAGAGGTAGAACCGGGGGTGTACAGTCTATCTCCCGAGGCCCTTTGTGTTGCCGTTGCGCGCGAGGTCGGCTGCATCCAGGCGTTTGCCCTGGCCCAGGAACTATGCTCTAAGATTTCACTGAGCGACCGCGGGAAGTATCTGCCTCCCTACACCTCGCCTGTTACGAATAAACTTGCAAAGGACAAGGACCAGCCAGCAGATGTGGGCTGCTTTGAGGTTGAGCCGGTGCTGACGCCCGATCGTCTGGCAGATTATCTCGCGGTATGCAAGGGGACCGCGGCCAAACAGCTGCAGCGTCTGTGTCCCTATCTTTCGGAAAACCTGCGCTCACCCATGGAGTGCATCATGCTCGCCCTGTTTTCGCTTCCGTTTTCCTATGGCGGGTTTGCCTGCGGTCCCTTTAAGACCGATTGCAAAATCGAGTTCAATGACCGTGCGCAGGCAATCTCGGGGATGCCGCATGCAGTTTGCGATGCGTATCAGGAAGCAGCCCGGTTTGACCTGGAATACAACGGTGAGCTGGGCCATTCCTCTCGGAGGGGACGTATCCATGATGAAAAACGCAACACGGGCTTCATAGCTATGGGGATCGAGGTCGCGACGGTCAACAACGAGATGCTCTGCGACATGGAGGCAATGGAAGCGCTCGCATGGCGCATGCACCAGCGTATGCGAAAGCGGTACCGGAATCGTGTCGATGCTCGCAGGAAGAAGCAAGAAGCGTTGCTTAACACGCTGCGGGCGTGTTTTGGGCTTAAGCCGGTCTAATTCGCGTCGAAAATAGAGGGTTAATCATATGCCCTGGCCAAAATATGGCAAATATGAGTACTGTCACTAAATCAGTAACAGCAAAATCAAGGAATTTAGAACTCGGAGGCGGCGTAAAGTAAGAAGATAATAAACAAATGTAGAATAACTAAGCATCAGGTTGGCGACACTGAGCGCAAAATCTGTTCGAGAGGCCAAAAGTGCCTGTTACTAAATTGGTGGCAGTACTCTTATTTGCCATATTTTGGCCGGGGCACCCTAAGAAGGGCGCCCGGAGCTCCCCGTAGGGGAGCTCCGGGCTTCATAGGGGCACGAATAGTCCACTCCGACCCGCAAAATCTGTGCGCACGATGCGAATGACGCCCTTAACCTTAAACTTTAGCTTGAACTTAGCTATAATGCGCTACGTTCCTACCAGGCTGTGGTTGCGGACGGACGAAATGCCCGTCCTAGTCCAAGACAGACGCGGTCAAAGGGATCCACGTAAGCGACCGCGTGCGCGCGGCGCGATCATGGCGCGTCCTAGATGTAAGCCGCACCGTCCGTTCTACTTTCTTTGGGGCAATACCGCCTCGCGGGCGAGCGGGCCAGTCGTGAAGGTGGCTGCGGCCTCCCGAGCAAACACCCCGGTGCGCAAGTGTGGGGTCAAATACCAGGTCAGCTGGTGGGAACAATCTGATATTCCGCGCAACGCACGGATCGTATACGACACAGAAGGCAGGGTAGTGGACATGGTGAGGGGCAGCTTGATGCACGCGGCTCGGTTAGGTGCTGGGGCCGCAGCGGTCATCGCCGTTTTGGGCCTGAGCGGATGCGCGTTCAACCCGCTGTCTACGTTCACGACTCCCACGATCGACCAGATCGAGTACGAGACCGTCACGCCCACGGTGTCGGATGATGCCCTGGTCACTCCCGGTACCCTGACGGTCGCCCTCGATACCTCCGATGCGCCGCAGGCCATGCAGGGCACCGACGGCGAGCTCACGGGGTATGCGGTCGACGCCGCCCGCGCCCTCGCAAGCCGCATGGGCCTTAAGGTCGCCTTTGTCGATGCGTCCTCGGCAGGTTCCGCGCTCGGCGACAAAAAGGCTGATATCTTTATCGGCGAGATCAACTCCACAGACGGGGACGTTAGCTCGCTCGGCACCTGCCTGTACGATGCCGCTTCCGTGTTCGGTAAAACCAGCGATGGTGGGTCGCTAAGCGTTTCCACCGATACCCTTAACACGTCCACCCTGGGTGTCCAGATGTCCTCGGCCTCGCAGGAGGCGCTTGCCAAGCAGAGCATTACCGCCAACCAAAAGACCTACTCCAACATCAACGAGTGCTTTGAGGCGCTCGAGTCCGGCGAGGTCGACTATGTGATCTGCGACTCCACGGTCGGCGGCTACCTTGCACGTCTGATGAGCGAGATCTCCTATGTCGGTGCGCTCGAGGCGCCCTCGACGCTCGGTGTTGCGGGCCTCTCGTCCAATGACGAACTGTGCCGTGCCGTGAGCGATGCCCTCGACGGTATTACGGCCGACGGCACGCTCGAGGCAGTCCACTGCGTCTGGTATGGCACGATGCCCTACGACCTCACCACTAAGACGGTTTCGGGCGCTAACGTGCAACCGGGCGACTCTGAGTCCAGTGAGACCATGTCCTCCGGCAGCGAGTCCTCCGATTCCAACAATGAGACCGCATCCTCCGAAGACAAATCGTCCAGCCAGGAAGACACCATCACCGACGACGACATTAACAAGCTTAATAGCTAGTTATTGCTAGGGGTGGCGTCTCCTATGCACTAGGAGAGACACCTCTTCACGGTTTCAACACGCACTGCCGGGCTTCCCCAATAGGGGAGCCCGGCTTTTTCATCCCTATAAAACCAGCAGGTCAAAGCTAATTTTCGAGACCAAATTCAAAGCCGCCGACGCCCTCCCATAGCGCACTTTGCCACAGAAAAGTGCGAGACTTCGGTATGCGGTATCAAGCAATCGTTATTCGGGTCTTTAGGAATCCGCGTGATTAAATGCACGGCAATGGGTACATAGCCAGTACAGTAAGTCCCCGAGGCAGATTGGAGCCACGTATGGATATCAAGGTTTCTGGACGCAAGACGACGGTAACCGATGCTCTGCGTGCGCATGTGGATGAGAAGATCGGCGAGGCGCTCAAGGTTTTCGATATCGAGCCCATGACGGTCGACGTTGTACTTCGCTATGAGAAGAACCCCTCGAACCCCAACCCGGCAATTGTCGAGGTTACGGTTCGTGCCCGCGGTTCGGTGATTCGCGTTGCCGAGCACGGTGCAGATATGTACGCCGCCATCGACCTCTCCGCCGATAAGGTCACCCGCCAGCTGCGCAAGTTCAAGACCAAGGTCGTGGACAACCGCCAGGGCGGTGCCAGCGCCGCGGATGTCGCACCGGTCGAGCGCGTTGAGGATCTGGCCGACCTGCTGCTGCCCGAGGAAGAGGACGACCTGCTCGTCCGCGAGAAGGTTATCGACGTCACCCCGATGACTGAGGAGCAGGCGCTGGTGCAGACAGATCTGCTGGGCCACGACTTCTACGTGTTCGAGAACGCGACGACTGGCCTCATCAATGTGGTGTATCACCGTAAGAATGGTGGATATGGCATCATCAAGCCCCGCATCGAAACACTTGACGAGTAAAATACGTTAACTTGCATGAGTTAACGGTTGGCGGCCATCCCATGCGGGTGGCCGCCTTTTTACGTAAGGAGTCGCTTTGATGGACAAGGCCGCATCCGCCGGTCATTCGAACCGTTGCCGCATCGTCGTCGATACCTGCTGCGACTTTAGCCCCGAGGTCGCCGCGAACCTCGATGTCGATATCCTGGGTTTCCCCTTCATTATCGATGGCGAGGAGCGCACGGATGACATCTGGTCGAGCATCACGCCCAAGGAGTTTTACGACCGCATGCGCGCCGGTGCCCGCGTGTCCACCTCGGCTGTGTCGCTCGGTCGCTATATCGAGTTCTTTACCGAGTGCGCCAAAGAGGGCACGCCCACGGTCTACCTGTGCTTTACCTCGGCGCTGTCGTCGAGCTACAACTCCGCGTGCCAGGCGGCAGATGCCGTGCGCGCCGAGTATCCCGATTTTGAGCTGTACGTGGTCGACAACGCTCTGCCCTGCGCGACCGGCGCGCTCTTGGCGCTCGAGGCCGTGCGCCAGCGTTCGGCGGGACTGACCGCCAAGCAGCTGGTCGATTGGGCAAACGAGGCAAAGACCTACGTCCACGGCTACTTTACGCTCGAGAGCTTCGACGCACTGGCTGCCGGCGGCCGCATTCCGCCCGCGGCGGCGCAGCTCACGGCAAAGCTCGATGTCAAGCCCGAGCTCTCCTACGACCTTGCCGGCTCGCTGTCGCTGATCGGCGTCAACCGCGGCCGCAAGAAGGCGCTCAAGTCCATCCTCAAGTCGTTCCGCGAGAACTACGTGCCCGACCGCACCATGCCCATCGCCATCATGACGGCCGATGCCGAGAAGGACGGCGACTGGCTCGAAGCCGCCATCCGCAAGGAGGAGGGCTGCGCCGACGTCACGATCATTCGCGGCTCCGTGGGTCCTACCATCGGCTCGCACGTGGGCCCCGGCATGGTGGCCTGCGCGTTTTGGGGCAAGAATCGTGCCGAGAAAGCCTCGCTTTCCGACCGCATCGCGCGCCGTGTGCGCGGTGAGTAGGTAGGCGCCACGATCACAGGCGTCCCGCAGCCCAAGCGCTGGCACTGAGTATTCACCCTGGTAACAACACCCAACCCAAAAGGAAAGGTTTCATGGCAAACAAGCTCTCCGTCGCATTTATCGGCACCGGAATCATGGGTGCTCCTATCGCCGGCCACATCCTGGATGCCGGCTATCCCGTCACGGTCAACAACCGCACCAAGTCCAAGGCCGCCGCGCTTATCGAGCGCGGTGCCGCCTGGGCCGATACGCCGGCCGATGCCGCGGCGAACGCCGACGTCGTCTTTACCATGGTGGGCTATCCCTCTGAGGTTGAGGAGCTCTACCTGGCGGGCGACGGCCTGCTCGCGTGCACCAAGCCGGGCGCGGTCTTGATCGACCTCACCACGAGCTCGCCCGAGCTCGCCCGTGACATTGCCGAGGCCGCCCAGGTTTCTGGCCGCATGGCGTTTGACTGCCCCGTCACCGGCGGCGAGTCGGGCGCTATCGCCGGTACGCTCACGGCTATCGTGGGTGCTACCGAGAACGACATCGCGCCGGTCCGCGACATCCTTGCCACCTTTGCGGCCAACATCTGCTGCTTCGATGGCGCCGGTAAGGGCCAGGCTGCCAAACTCGCCAACCAGGTGTCGCTGGGCGCCTGCATGGTCGGCATGGCAGACGCCATGGCATTTGCCGAGCTGAGCGGCCTTGACCTGGAGAAGACCCGCCAGATGATCCTGGGCGGTACCGGCAAGTCCGGCGCCATGGAGAGCCTGGCGCCCAAGGCGCTCGACGGCGACTACAAGCCCGGCTTTATGGTTGAGCACTTCATTAAGGACCTGCGCTTGGCACTCGCCTATGCCGACGACCGCGAGCTTGCGCTGCCCGGCGCCGACGTGGCCTTTACGCTCTACGACATGCTCGACGCCATCGGTGGTGCCAAGCTGGGCACCCAGGCCATCACGGTCCTCTATAAGGAGGAGGCCGACGCCATCGCCGCCGGTCTGGACTGGTCGCAGTATCGTCCCGAGGAGCATGGCGCTCACGAGGACGGCTGCGGTTGCGGCGAGCACGGCGACGACCATGAGTGCGGTTGTGGCCACCACCACGACGAGGGCCACGAGTGCTGCGGCGGCCACGGCCATGACGACGGCCACGAGTGCTGCTGCGGCCACCATCACGAGGAGTAACGCCCATGAGCTGGACGTTCGTGGTGCTTGCGCTGGCGCTCTTTCTCTTTGCGATCTACATCGGTTTTTTGTGCGGCCAGTGGGCGTGCGAAAAGCGCGTGATCACCAAGCGCGACTACTGGATTGCCAACTTTGCGGGTGCGGTGGCAGTCGTCCTGCTGACCTGGGTGTTCTCGCTGTTCCCGCTGGTGCAGTTTGCGCCGATCGGCTGGCTCGGCGGCTTTATCGCCGGCCTTAAGATGAGCTTTGGCGAGTCCGTCGGTCCGTGGCGCAAGCACGACGAGGTCTTTAACGTCAACAAGGCCCATCGCGCCGCCGCCGACGCGGGCGACGCCGAGGAGCGCCGCCGTGCGCGTCGCAATGGCGCGGCCGACCGACAGCTCATCTCGGTCACCGATGACAGCAAGGGTGCTGGCAAGCACGCTAAGAAATAGTAAGAAGAGGTAACTATGGCAGAAAACAAAGACGAACAGCTCACCGACGAGGAGCTGGCACAGCTCCAGCTGGCAGAGGAGAACGAGAACGCCGTCGACCGTCTGGTCCAGGAGCTCGGCTGCCCCACGCGCCGTATCCGCCAGTTTGCCGCCCGCGTGCTGCACCTGCTTGCCGAGCGCGATCCGCAGCGCGTCGTGCCCTGCGTGCCCGCGCTGATCGAGGCGCTCGACCGCCCCGAGGCGCAGACCCGCTGGGAGGCTCTCGATGCCCTGACGGCGCTCGCCACCACCTGCCCCGAGCAGCTGGGCGATGCCTTTGAGGGCGCCGAGACCGCACTGTTCGACGAGATTTCCTCCACGCTGCGCTATGCCGCCTTCCGCCTGCTGTGCGTGTGGGGCGCCACGAGTGTCGAGCGTTCGCGCGAGGCTTGGCCCATCCTGGACGAGGCCATCCAGTGCTACCACGGTGATCTCGAGTATCGCGACATGCTCGGTTGCCTGTACGAGTTTGGTCAGGGCGAGATTGACGCCGAGGTTGCCGAGAAGCTCGCGCTGCGCCTTAAGTTCGACGCCGAGAACGGCAAAGGCAGCTATCTCAAGGCCCGTTCGAGCGAGATTTGCGAAATGCTTGTTAAACGTTTTGGCCTGGATCTCTCCAAAAAGAAGAAGCGTGCTAGCGTTAAAAAATCTGACGACGCCGAAGACGAGGAGTAACAGATTATGGCGCACGATGTAGTCCTGATTCCCGGTGACGGTATCGGTCCCGAGATTACGCAGGCCATGCGCCGCGTGGTCGAGGCCGCCGGTGTCCAGATCAATTGGAACGTCCAGGAGGCCGGTGCCGGTGTCATGGACGAGTTTGGCACGCCGCTGCCCCAGCACGTGCTCGATGCGGTCGCCGAGACCAAGGTTGCCATCAAGGGTCCCATTACTACGCCGGTTGGCACGGGTTTCCGCAGCGTTAACGTCGCCCTGCGCAAGCACTTTGACCTGTACGCCTGTGTGCGCCCTTGCCTGTCGCAGCCGGGCGACGGCTCGCGCTTCCGCGACGTCGACCTGGTCATCGTGCGCGAGAACACCGAGGACCTCTATGCCGGCATCGAGTTCGATGAGGGGGCTGCCGAGGTCGAGGAGCTCTCGCAGCTTGTCGAGCGCTCGGGTCAGAAGGCCTTCGCCGCCGATTCCGCTATCTCGATCAAGCCCATCTCCATCGCCAAGAGCCGCCGCATTGTGGAGTACGCCTTTGAGTACGCCCGCCGCTGCGGCCGCAAAAAGGTGACGGCCGTGCATAAGGCCAACATCATGAAGGCGACCGATGGCCTGTTCCTGCGCGTTGCGCGCGAGGTGGCCGCCAACTATCCCGATATCGAGTTCAACGACAAGATCGTCGACGCCACCTGCATGGGCCTGGTCCAGAACCCCAACGACTTCGATGTCCTGGTGCTGCCCAACCTGTACGGTGACATTGTGAGCGACCTGTGCGCCGGTCTGGTAGGTGGACTGGGTATGGCTCCGGGTTCCAACATCGGTGCCGACTGCGCCATCTTCGAGGCGACGCACGGCTCCGCGCCCGATATCGCTGGCCAGGATATCGCTAACCCCACGGCCGAGATTCTGTCCGCGGCTATGATGCTCGATCACCTGGGCGAGAACGACGCGGCCAATCGCATTCGCGCCGCCGTTTCTGCCACGCTCGACGAGGGTGAGCAGGTTACCGGCGACGTTCGTCGTGCCCAGACCGGCTCCGTTGAGGGCGCTGTGGGCACGCAGGCCTTTGCCGATGCCGTTATCGCGCACCTGGCCTAAGGCATGCAGACTGCAAACGCCTAAATAGTACTTAAGTGTTTGCGTATAACCTGAGAATCAATACGCCCGGCGCTTTGTCGGGCGTATTCTATTGCGGACTATGTTTCCTAACAAGGAGTAACTGATATGGGTCTGATTCAAAAGAAGGACGAGAAGGACGAGATCGACGGCATCCAGATCATCGAGCGCGGCGAAGGCCCCGATGGTGATGAGGAGGAGAAGATCGATCTGGTCGCCGGTACGTCTGCCGAACATATTGCCGCCGGTACGACGGCCGAGGAGGAGGACGCTCGCCTGGAGGCAAAGATCGCCGCGGACGCCGCCGACGAGAACCTCATGCCCGAGGAGCAGGACGAGGACGACGATATCCTGGGTTCCGACGAAGACGACCGCGCATCCAAGCACAAGAAGACGATGATTGCCGCCTTTGTGGTTGCAGTCGTGATTGCTGCCGTGATTGGCTTCTTTATTGGCAATGGTGGTTTTGGCGGCAAGGGTGTCGGCTCGGCGACCCTCACCGAGGACCAGCTCGATTCGACCGTGGCAAGCTACAGCTACAACGGCAAGAAGAGCGACATCACCGCGCGCGAGGCCATTGAGAGCCAGTACAGCCTCGACACCGTCAAGGATGGCGATGGCAACTACACCGCTCCCTCTGCCGACGTCATCCTGTCCTACGTGCGCAACAAGATCCTGCTCGACGCTGCCGAGGACGAGGGCATCACCGTCTCTTCTAAGGAGATGAAGAAGTACGCCGAGGATTCCATCGGCACTTCGGACTACAAGACCATGGCCACGCAGTATGGCGTGTCCAAGGACCAGGCCAAGCAGATCGTCCGTCAGTCCGCGACGCTGCAGAAGCTCTACAAGAAGAAGGTGGGCGATAGCTCCGCAAGCATGCCGACCGCCCCGACCGAGCCTGCTGACGGCAACGAGGAGACCGCGAGCAAGGACTACGCCGATTACATCATCAAACTTGCCGGCGACGAGTGGGATAGCGAAAAGGGCACCTGGAAGGACGCCGATAGCACCTACGCTAAGGCCTTCGCTGACGATGCCTTTACGGCTGATAGCGCTACCTACAAGCAGGCCATGACCGCCTATTACACCGCCTACCAGCAGTACTCTTCGCAGGCTTCGAGCGCCAGCTCCAAGTGGACCGAGTATGCTAACGGCCTGTATGCCAAGGCCAACATCAGCATCTACGGCCTGTTTGCGTAAAGAGTCGCACGGCTCATCGAGCATCTAGCCGATAGACAGCAGAAAGTCCGCCAGTACGGAAGTCGTTCTGGCGGACTTTTTGCGTTGAGGGCGTGATTGGCGGCTTAATTATGGCTATTCATCTTTAAGTCCAAAAAGATTATCGGCTTCATCGTCAGGCATATATTCCAGCACATCGCCCGGTTGGCAGTCGAGTGCCCGACATATCGCGTCAAGAGTTGAAAAACGTATGGCAGAAACCTTGCCCGTCTTAATGCGTGACATATTGACCTGGGAGATGCCCACGCGTTCCGCAAGCTCTTTGGATGAGATCTTGCGTTCGGCGAGCATGCGGTCAAGCCGCAGAATAATCATGGATTCCCCCTAGAGCAACTCGTCATCTTGTTTTTGCAGGATATACCCGTAGCGGAAGATACTGGCAATCAGGCAAATAATCAGGCCTGCAAAGAGCATGGAGGGCTCGAATAACTGGCCGGCGAACGCATCCGTAAAGCTGCCGCCAAATCCTGAGAGTATCATTCCCGTGATTACGGCACCAAGAAGCCTCACGGCAACGCCGCCGATAAGGAATAAATGTCCTACTCGACGAAGTGTCTGGTTACATTCAAGGTCAAAGGGCCTGCCTTCCTTTTCAATGTTGAAGAAAAGCCTGCGCACGCTTATCGCGATGGTAAGCGCGAGGCATGTCATCAAGAGGCTCCCTATGGCAGTGTGGCCATCGTGTGCGACGAGCATAAGTGGGGCCTGCGCATCGGTACCGACAATAGCCAGGCACGGCCCTTCGCCGGCTTGAAGTTCTACGGATTGGAGGCACGACCCTTGGGAGAGGCCGGGCAATATAAGTAGAAGGTCAATCGCAATGACTGCGAGGAGTCCCAGAGCGAGCGCTGTGGTAATGCAGATTGTGGCCCATTTGCAGATGCGAGCGAGCTTCCTCAGTTTGGCTATCGTCTGTTCGCGGCTGATGGTTTCATTCGATATAGATGCGTTTCGGTGGACCATAACCCCTCCAATCGACGTTTTGGATGATACTTGTATCATATCAAAATTAACGATAAACGATAAATAATTACGTATACTGAGTAAGTAATGATTGAAAACGATTAGCGTGAGCTATTAGCTCATTTTGGATGCCGGAGTTTGGCGTTCGGGGGATGAGGACAAATGCCAAAAACTTCCCGTGATCGCGCAAGCGCTCCATCGCGCTTCCCTAATTCATCTGGGAAAACAACTGCAAACGATTGCAAGTAACCGGTGAACGGTCGAAAACTACCGTTCACCGATAATCTCAAAACTGGTTCTAACTGGTATTAAGTCAAAAAGACCAATTCACATATCTTCACAATGACCTGCAATTTTTCTTCACGCTATTTTTAGCCGCCCTGCGTTGTTTAGACACAGGAAAAGATCCGATCTTTTGCCAAAACATTTCGAAACGGTTTCAAAACCGCAGGTAGAAGTGTTAACGACCGGTAAACGGTCGATTTATCACCGTGAGCGGTGCAAAAACGTTTTACCGTATGAATCAAGGAAAGCGACCTCTTCTGGGGTGATATAGTGACAACAACACGTCACGTGGTTACTACCAGTTTAGAAACCACTGGTCTTCAAAGAACGCTTTCCAAGAAGCTTTAAGGGCGAGCGCCCGCTGGCTTCCGAAAATCATCGGACTCAGATTGTACACACCTTCGGAAGGGAAATTTGAATGGTTGGCTTTATTCTTACCGGTCATGGACAGTTCGCACCCGGCCTTGCAAGCGCTATCGCGATGGTTGCTGGCGACCAGCCTGCTTTTACCGTCGTTCCTTTTGAGGGCGACCAGGCCGCATCCTACGGTGAGGATCTCCGCGCCGCTATTACCGCCATGCGCGAGGAGTGCGATGGCGTGCTCGTCTTTACCGACCTGCTTGGCGGCACCCCGTTCAACCAGTCGATGATGATTGCCCAGGATGTCGACAACGTCGAGGTTCTGACTGGCACCAACCTTCCCATGGTTATTGAGCTTCTGTTCCTCCGCGGCAATGCCACGCTCGCCGAGCTTGGCGAGCAGGCCGTGACCGTTGGCCAGACGGGCGTCACCGCCCAGACGGTCGCATCCGTTGCCGGCTCCGAGGAAGAGGATATCTTCGGCGACGAGGACGGCATCTAATGGCCGATTTCGGAGCCAACGTCCTGAGCTCCTCGGTCGCCCTTTTAGGCCTGCTTGTCATCATGGGCTTGATTTACACCATCTGGTCGCAAATCAACATGAAGAAGAAGCAGAAGTACTTCAAGGAGCTGCACACCGAGCTCAAGCCGGGTCAAGAGGTTCTTTTCGCCGGCGGTATCTACGGAACCGTCAAAGGCATCGAAGGCGAGAAGGTCCAGATCAAAGTCCGATCCGGAGCCGTCGTAGATGTTTCGCGTTACGCGATTCAGGAGATCAAGTAACTGTCGTCAGCAAATAACGAAAGGAAGCTGATCAACATGGCAGAACCCAACATTCTTCTTACCCGCATCGATAACCGACTGGTTCATGGTCAGGTTGCCACCCAGTGGAACTCCACCCTGGGCTCCAACCTCATCCTCGTCGCCAACGACGACGTGGCGTCCAACACCATGCGCCAGAACCTCATGAAGATGGCCGCTCCCGCCGGCGTCGCTACGCGTTTCTTCTCTCTGCAGAAGACCATCGACGTCATTGGCAAGGCGAGCCCGCGCCAGAAGATCTTCATCGTGGCCGAAACACCGGAAGACGTGCTTACGCTCGTCAAGGGCGGTGTGCCTATAAAGAAGGTAAACATCGGCAACATGCACATGTCGGAAGGAAAGCGCCAAGTCGCCACCTCCGTCGCAGTTAACGACGAGGATGTCGCTGCGTTTAAAGAGCTGCAGGAATTGGGGGTGGAGTTGGAGATCAGGCGCGTTCCGAGCACGCCTGTTGAGGACACGAGCAAGCTCTTCTCGTAATCCTCGTGATCCACGTTGTCAGGAGTGAAACCCTGACGTTCTGTACGTGAAATCCAAAGTGCGTACATACATTTTGAAAGGAGGAGCAAGATGGAATACTCGATCATCCAGATCGCTCTGGTCTTCGTCGTCACGTTCATCGCGGCAATCGACCAGTTTGACTTCCTCGAGTCTCTCTATCAGCCCATCGTCACCGGCGCCGTCATTGGTCTTATCCTTGGCGACCTCAACACCGGTCTTCTCGTGGGTGGTACCTATCAGCTCATGACGATCGGCAACATGCCGATCGGAGGCGCTCAGCCGCCTAACGCCGTCATCGGCGGCATCATGGCAGCCATTCTCGCTATCGCCACGGGCCTCGAGCCCAACGCGGCAGTCGGCCTCGCCATTCCGTTCGCTCTGCTTGGCCAGCTTGGCGTTACCCTGGTCTTCACGCTTATGTCCCCGCTTATGTCCACGGCCGATAACATGGCTCACAACGCGGACACCAAGGGCATCGAGCGCCTGAACTACTTCGCCATGGCTCTGCTCGGCCTGATCTTCGCTGTCGTCGTCACCCTGTTCTTCATCGCTGGCGCTACCATCGGTCAGACCATCGCTTCTGCCATCCCGACTTGGCTGCAGACCGGTCTCTCCGCTGCAGGCGGCATGATGCGCTTCGTCGGCTTCGCCGTCCTGCTCAAGGTTATGATGAACCGCGATATGTGGGGCTTCTTCCTCATGGGCTTTGGCCTCGCGCTCATCACCGTTGCCAACGATTCGCTGGCAACCCCTGCTCTGCTCATCCTCGCTCTCATCGGCTTCGGCATCGCTTTCTGGGACTTCCAGCAGCAGACCGAGCTGAAGGGTGCAGCTGTTTCTGACGGAGGTGACTTCGAAGATGGCATCTAATGAGTATGTGATCCCGGAGCACTACGAGGATCTCACTCCTGCTCCGCAGCTCGACCAGAAGACCCTCAACAAGATGGCTTGGCGCTCCTGCTTCCTGCAGGCATCGTTCAACTACGAGCGCATGCAGGCCGCTGGCTGGCTTTACTCCATCATCCCCGGTCTGGAGAAGATCCACACCAACAAGAACGACCTCGCGGCTTCCATGAGCCACAACCTGGAGTTCTTCAACACCCACCCGTTCCTCGTCACCTTTGTTATGGGCATCGTGCTTTCGCTCGAGCAGAACAAGGTTGACATCCCCACGATCCGCGCCGTCCGCGTCGCCGCAATGGGCCCGCTCGGTGGTATCGGTGACGCCCTGTTCTGGCTGACGCTCGTGCCTATCACGGCCGGCATCACCTCCAACATGGCCATCAACGGCAACGCCGCTGCACCGATCATCTTCCTGGTGATCTTCAACGTCGTCCAGTTCGCTCTGCGCTTCTGGCTCATGAACTGGTCCTACAAGCTTGGCACCAGCGCTATTGACGCTCTGACCGCCAACATGCAGGCCTTCACGCGTGCCGCTTCCATCATGGGCGTCTTCGTCGTCGGTTGCCTGGTCGTCACCATGGGTGGCACCCAGATCAACCTCCAGATCCCCAACGGCACCACCCGTGGCCTCTCCGCTACTACCGTGATCGTCTCCGAGAAGGAGGCCGAGAACTTCACCGGTATGGAGGGTATCGATACCGAGACCGCTGAGGCCGGTACCATCGCCATGACCGATGAGGACGGCAACGCCCTCACCGCTTCCGATGCCGACGGCAACGCTGTCGAGTGCGGCGTCACCGATCTGGGCAACGGCATGGAGTCCGTTACCTACGGCACCGTTACCGAGGATCCGGTCAACTTCTCTGTTGCCGACACCCTCAACACCATCGTCCCGAAGCTCGTCCCGCTTATGCTTACGCTGCTGCTTTACTACATGTTCGCTAAGCACAGCTGGACCCCGACCAAGGGCATTCTCCTGCTTTTCGTCCTTGGCATCCTGGGCGCTGGCCCGCTTGGTCTCTGGCCGAGCATCTGGTAAGGCTCTAGCTTGAGGGGTGTGTCCCTACGCGGCTCACACCCCGACCCCTTAAGCCATGTGTATGTTAAAAGCCGCGTGCTCGAAAGAGCGCGCGGCTTTTGTTTTCTTGTTGATTCGGGTGTGGCAGACAGATAATGCTAAACACCCTAGGTAGTTAGCCGAATTCGAGCAAAAGGGAGGATAGGATGGCGATCGGAGCGCGTAAGCAACCGCTGTACGATCAGCTGGTCGATATTCTGACCGAAAAGATTGACCATGAATATCGCGCCGGTGACATGATTCCTTCCGAGCGCGAACTTTCGGAGCGCTATGGTCTCTCGCGCACTACGGTACGCCTGGCTCTGCAGGAACTGGAGCGTTTAGGACTGGTGGTTCGGCAGCACGGTCGCGGTACCTTTGTGACCGACCGTTCGGCAAAAGCAACCAATCTTATGCAGTCCTACAGCTTTACCGAGCAGATGCGCGCGATGGGTCGAGAACCCGAGACCACGATTCTCGAGTTTTGCGAGATGGAGGCCGATAAGAATCTAGCCGAGCATATGGGATTGCGCATCGGTGATCGCATTTTTAAGCTCAAGCGCCTTCGTTCTGCCGACAACATGCCCATGATGGTCGAACGCAGCTATCTACCGGTTCGTCAATTTCTGTCCCTAAAGCGACCGCTGCTGGAGCGTAAGCCGCTTTACGATGTGATTGAGCAGGACTTTCAGCAAAAGATTCGCGTGGCCGAAGAGGAGTTCTATGCGAGCATAGCCCGTCCCACCGATGCCCACCTTTTGGGAATTGTCGAGGGCTCGCCTGTGCTCGATTTGGTCAGGACTACGTATAACGAGTCAAACGAGGTAGTGGAGTACACACTCTCGGTTGCTCGTGCCGATCAGTTTAAATACAAGGTTTACCACCAGCGCAGTAACTAGTGCTCGCATCGTTTCCATATGGTGATTCTTTGCATTTAACTGGTTACTACCAGATAACCAACCGAAGTGTATAATTGCACGTCAGAGGATTACTTCTAGAGAGAGGTATTAGAAATGTTCGAGAAGAGTGTCGAGGAGCTCACCGAGCTCGGCGCCCAGATCACCACGGCCGAGATTGCTCAGCAGCCCGAGCTTTGGCGTGATACGCTCAACATCTATCGCGAGAACAAGGAGGCCATCGAGGCCTTCCTGGCCGAGGCTCGCGCTATGGGCGAGGGTCGTCTGTCCGTTGTCTTCACCGGTGCCGGTACGTCCGACTACGTTGGCGATACCTGCGCCCCGTACCTGCGTCACGCTGGCAACACTGATCTCTACGACTTTAAGCCCATCGCCACGACCGACATCGTGAGCGCCCCGCGCGACTTCCTGCGCGCCGAGGATCCCACGCTCGTGGTTTCCTTTGCCCGCTCTGGCAACAGCCCCGAGAGCCTTGCCGCCGTTGCCGTTGCCAAGGAGCTCGTCCACAACGTCAAGTTCCTCAACATCACCTGCGCTCCCGAGGGCAAGCTCGCCGTCGAGTCCGCCGATGATCCCAATGCGCTGACGCTGCTCATCCCGCGCGCCAACGACAAGGGCTTCGCCATGACCGGTTCCTACACCTGCATGACCCTGCTCTCCACCCTTATTTTCGACACTGCCTCTGACGAGCAGAAGGCCGAGTGGGTCGAGACGATTGCCAAGATGGGCGAGGAGGTCATCTCCCGTGAGCCTGAGATCGCCGATTACCTGGCTGGCGACTTCAACCGCGTGACCTACTTGGGTTCTGGCTCCTTCGGTGGCCTTGCCCAGGAGAGCCAGCTCAAGATCCTCGAGCTCGCTCACGGTCTGGTTGCTACTTCCTACGACACCTCCATGGGCTATCGTCACGGACCTAAGTCCTTCGTCGACGATAAGACGCTCGTCTTCGTGTTCGTCAACAACGACGCCTACACCCGTCAGTACGACATCGACATCCTCAACGAGATCGGTGGCGACAAGATTGCTCAGCACACCGTTGCCGTTCAGCAGGATGGCGCTACCGTCTACGAGGGCGAGTCCTTCACCTTTAAGGGCTACGAGGCGCTTCCCGAGGGCTACCTTGCCCTGCCGTTCGTGATGTTTGCCCAGGCTATCAGCCTGCTCAACTCCGTGCGCGTGGGCAACACGCCCGATACGCCGAGCCCCACCGGCACGGTCAACCGCGTGGTCAAGGGTGTGACGATTCACCCCTTCACCGCTTAATCGCGTCCCCCTGTAAGGGCGCCCGTCCGCTCATAACGGCGGGCGGGCGCTTTTTGTTTTTACATGGACCGGGTATAAGCATTACCACAGTCAACTGCTTTAGAAGCAAGGAGTGCATATGAGCACGTACGCAATTAAGGCTGACAAGTTCTTCTTGCCGGCAGGCCCGCAACTGGGCGGCTATCTTATGGTCGAGGATGGCGTTTTTGGCGCCTGGCAGGCCGACGAGCCCTCTTGCGAGATTAAGGACTACACGGGATCGTGGATCGCACCGGGTATGGTCGATACTCACATCCATGGCTTCTATAACCACTCGACTACCGATAACGATCCCGAGGGCATTGATATCAGCTCGACCGAGCTCGCCCGTCGCGGTACCACCAGCTGGCTGCCCACGACGTTCACCGATGGCGTCGAGCAGATCAAGGATGCCTGCGCCGCCATCGCCCAGGCGGACGAGGGTCGCGGCCCCGACTTCTGCGGTGCTCGCATTCAGGGCATCTATCTGG
>DBFDDV010000058.1:0-2204 GCA_048302525.1 Collinsella sp.
GACGGTCTGAAGGTCCTCGTCCTGTGCGCCGGCGCCGGCACCTCTGCCATGCTTGCCAACGCCATCAAGGAAGGTGCTGCGCAGACCGGAGAGAACATCGCTTCCTCCGCAGGCGCCTATGGCCAGCACACTGCCATCATGGATCAGTACGACGTTATCGTGCTTGCCCCGCAGGTTCGTAGCTACTACAACGACATGAAGGCCGACACCGATCGCCTGGGCATTAAGCTGCTCGCTCCCCGCGGTAAGGAATATATCGACCTTACCCGCGATCCCGCCGGCGCCATTAAGTGGCTCCGCGAGAACCTCGACTAGGTTCCTCCCTCTGTTGGTGCCCGGATCCCCAGTTCGGGCACCTCTCCCTATTCGAATCCCACAGAAAGGATGACTCATGACCAACCCCATGCAGTTCCCCGACGGCTTTGTGTTTGGCGGCGCCACCGCCGCTTACCAGGTTGAGGGCGAGACCCGCACGCACGGCAAGGGCAAAGTGCCCTGGGACGATTTCCTGGCAGCTCAGGGTCGCTTCTCCCCCGATCCCGCAAGCGATTTCTACAACAAGTACCCGGTCGATATCGACCTGTGCCAGCGTTTCGGCATCAACGGTATCCGCGTCTCCATCGCTTGGAGCCGCATCTTCCCCAACGGCACTGGCGAGATTAACCCCGAGGGTGTTGCTTTCTATCACGAGCTCTTTGCCACCTGCAATAATGCCGGCGTTATCCCCTATGTCACGCTCGATCACTTTGATACACCTGAGGCCTTTTACCAGAACGGCGGCGAGGGCTTCCTGACGCGCACGACGATCGACGCCTTTGTCGAGTACGCCAAGTTCTGCTTTGCCGAGTTCACCGAGGTCAAGCACTGGTTTACCTTTAACGAGATTCCCGCGACCGCCGAGGGCAGCTTTATCGTCGGCAACTGGCCGCACGGCGAGAAGTATCGCCTGGACAAGGCCTTCCAGCTCATGCACAACATGATGGTGGCCCACGCCAAGGCCGTCGTCGCCTTCCATGAGGGCGGCTTTGAGGGCGAGATCGGCATTGTCCAGAACCTGGAGCCCAAGTATCCCCTCGACCCCAACAACGCCGCCGACTGCGAGGCGGCTCGCATGGCCGACGTCATCAACAACCGCTGGGTACTCGACGCCACCTTCCGCGGCCACTATGTAGCCGACACCATGGAAGCCGCAACCAAGCTGGCCCATATCGCCGGCGGCGAGCTCGACGTCCGAGACGAGGACATCGCCGCGCTGACCGCCGCGCTCCCCTACAACGATTGCCTGGGCGTCAACACCTACAAGTGCCAGTTCCTGCGTGCCGCCGAGGGCGAAAACGACATCAACCACAATGGCACCGGCGACAAGGGCTCCTCGCGCTGGTTCCTCAAGGGCGTGGGCGAGTCATGCGTGCGCGAAGGCGTACCCACCACCGATTGGGACTGGATCATCTATCCCGAGGGCCTCTACGACCTGCTGCTCCGCATTAAGAACGATTACCCCAACTACAAGAAGATCTACATCACCGAGAACGGTATGGGCTATAAGGACGACTTTGAGGACGGCTTTATCGACGACGCCCCTCGCATCGACTACATGCGTCAGCATCTCGCATGGATCCTCAAGGCAATCGACGGCGGCGTGAACGTCGACGGCTACTTTGTGTGGTCGCTGCAGGACCAGTTCTCCTGGACCAACGGCTATAACAAGCGCTATGGCCTGTTCTACATCGACTTTGAGACCCAGAAGCGCTATCCCAAGGCGAGCGCGTACTGGTACAAGAACGTCTCGGAGACCGGCCTGCTCATGGCCTAGTTTCAGCCACATACCCCTTGTCGGCCGCATGTGAGTCCCTCCACGGGATCGCATACGGCCTTTTTGTTTTTTGCCGAGCCGCGCGGATCGTTTGTCTCGATCTGTAACATCTAGCTGGGATTTTCGGTCCTAATTGTTACAGATTGAGACGAACGCGCAGGCCGGTCCGAATAATCTAAATCTGTAACACCTAGCCCACTTTTGTCCATCTACCTGTTACAGATCGAGACAAACGCACAGGTCAATCCGCTCAATCTCGATCTGCAACATCTAGCCGAGCTTTTCGGTCCCAGTTGTTACAGATTGAGACAAACGGAATCGGCCAGGCAGAAAATCTAAATCTGTAACATCTAACGAGCATTTGATCGCCTAGTTGTTACAGATCGAGACA
>DBFDDV010000059.1:0-10592 GCA_048302525.1 Collinsella sp.
AGCCTCGGGGGCGAGGCCCTCAAAGCCCCACCCCCGTGGCTAACCCAACGCACCACCCCTGGAGACCCATGGAAACCAGAATCAAACCCACAGCCAAAGGCACTTCCGAACCGATCAAGGGAAAACCCGGTTCCTTCCGCATCTACTTCTCTCTCGGTCGCGACCCCGAATCCGGCAAGAACGGGAAACGAGTCAGATACCTAAAGACGCCCAAGAGAACCATCCATTGCAAGAGCAAAAACCCGAAGAACTGGCCCGGTGAGGTGGCGAATGCGCTCGATGCCTACCGGAAGGAGCTGGAGACCTATGAACCGGCTAGCGACATGCCGACCACTGTTTCCGGATACGCTGAGGATTTCCATCGGCTCCGAGAAAGCTCCTTCGGCTCCCCTCTTTCTTTCCAAAGAGAGGAATATGACGTGCGCCATATACGCGAGCTGTTCGGCGACATGCCCCTCGGCGCACTGAGGCCCGACGAGATCAAACGGGCGTATGCTGAAGCGATCTCAACCGGAAGATTCACAGAGGCCGAGATTCGTCGTATCCACGTCAAGCTCAAACAGGTCATGCAGGACGCACTGGAGAATGAGCTAATCGGGCGCAACCCATGCATCAGCATCAAACTCCCAAAGCCAGACCTTAGAGTGCGTAACTTCCTCCCACCCGACGAACTGCCCCGATTCACCAAATGCCTGCTATCCGAACCCATGGGGCCGATGACCGTCTGCACCATGCTCATATTCCACCTAGGACTCAGGAAAGGCGAGGCCCTGGGGCTCTGTTGGGAAGACTACGACCCCGAGGCGATGGAGATCCGAATCATCCGCCAGTACACCAATGACAAAACGCTCAGAGCACCAAAATCGGAAATGAGCAGGCGAATCCTGTCTATAGACTCTTCGCTGGCCTCGTATCTAAACGACTGGAAGATGCGGCAGCGCAGTCTATTCGAGCAACGCGGGCTAAGACAGAGAAACTCTGACCCCCTCGTTCACGCCTTCAGCACGCATAAGGACGAAAACGGCAACCTTCACGTCAGTATCACCCGACCCGATGGACACAACTATTCGCGCTGGTTCAGGGATTTCTGCGTCGACAACGGCTATGGCGAGTACGCCAACGTGACAAGCCAGTTCAAGCGCAACGGCAAACTGCACACACGAGGCACCGGATACTCAGGGCTCGTTCCCCATGGCCTGAGGCACACGGCAGCAACGGCCCTTGTTGCGAGCAACGTCGACTTAAAGACCGTTCAAGCGAGAATGGGCCATGCGTCCGCAAGCACAACCGCAAACTTCTACACCCATGCAATCAGGGCAAATGACCGAAACGCAGCTGAGGTATTTGAATCGCTTTCATCTAAGAATTAGCTATTTCAACTGGATACTTCACTATTTCTCCATATCGTGGGCTATTAGTGACACTCGCATGGGCCATATCGACTGAACGGTGATACATTATTCGCAAGTTGAATGGAAGGAGGTGAGTATAAGTGGCGTTGGCAAAGAAGGCTGAGAAGCGAATTCGCATTCCCGAGAATCTCAGGGCCCCCTTCGCGCAGATGGTTTCGGACGAGGCTTACCTGCGGGCAACTGACGAATCGAAAACCATCATCGGACTCGTCTTCGAGAAGGTGCTTCCCGCATCCGCGTTCGCGAGGGACAGAATGCTCAACGTCTACAGCGGTGACAGCCTGTTCACGAGTGTGTCGGACGTATTGCGCTCGAACGTCACCGGCGCAATCGGCACCGTCGCCGAAGCGGACTATAAGCCCATAATCGAGTTCGGAGCGAGGCTCATTCACGAGAGGAGCTGCGGCACTGCGCTCTACACCGGTGCAATGGACATACCGCACCTTCGACGTTGCTTCGAGTCCGTTCTCGACTACATGGAACACGAGACCCGGAGCGACCCCTCGAATCCCCTTCTCGACTACGAGACGTCCCGTGCAGTCAAGTACGGACGCTCGCTGATGGACGAGTGCTCGACGGAGTTCAATCGAGCGCCCGTAGCAGCCCTCGTTCGCTTCGCAGTTGAGTACTTCGACGAGATTGGAGGCCTGAACGCAACATGCGCCTATCTCGCCGATGCTTTTTCCGCGCTTGAAGAGAGCGTCACCATCTCGGCTAACAAGTGCGGCAACAAGCACGTACCACCGGACACCCCGGAGCTGCGCCGCAAATGGAGCGACCTTCTGGAGACGGTCTGCTCCGACTGGCAATAGAAAACGGCACCCGACTCCCCTCTCTTAGTCGCCAAACCTCGAAGAGGAGCCGAGCGCCCCAAACAAGGAGTTTATCATGCATCTTGCAGATGACCCCAAGACCGACGCCATCTCCGCAGGCATCAACCTGCGCCATGTCGGCACCAAGCGCATCATGAGCCGCCTGGACGTTCAGATCCTCACCGGCATCGGACAATCCAGCGCCATCAAGCTCATGAAGTCCACCCACCACTGTTTTAGCATCGCCAACCAGTACTTCGTCATGGAAGAGGACCTGTTCGACTACTTCCACAAGCTGGCAGAGGGGGCGAGCGAGTAATGCAGCGCCCGAACGCCAATCCCCTCGTCTTCGAGCTGGATGTGCTCGACGAGCACATCCACGCCCTTCAGGAAGACAAGCCCATCGCCTCCTTCGGGCTCGACGCACTCAACAGCATCCTCGGCGGTGTCTACCCCGGGCTCAACTACGCAATCGGGACCGCCCCGGGCAAGGGCAAGACAACACTGGCACTCCAGGAGGCCGACAAGCTCGCGGCAGACGGGCACCCGGTAATCTACGTTTCCGCCGAGCTTCCCGCGCACAAGCTGATCGAGAAGAGCCTGGCGCGTCTCAGCGACGGCAAAGTCGCGTTGTCCGAGGTCTCCAGCTGCGCGACCCAGAATCACCCTAAGCACGCGACTTTCGAGGCTGCACTCGACAAATATCGCACCAAAATCGCCCCCAATCTCTGCATCACCGGCCCGCTCAACACCGTGGAGCTCTCCAACCTCGTCGGGCTGGTAACACGCGAGCGCGGCGAGGTCCCCATCGTCTTCATTGACTACCTCCAGCTCCTCGCCTGCGGCGTCACGGCGGACCAGCAGTTCATCGACGAGCGATTGGCTATCACAGCATGCGTGAAGGGCCTCCGCGAAATCTCGAACCTCTATGGCTCTCCCGTCATCGCACTGAGCTCGACCACTCGCAAGTCCTACGATTCCGGGAAGTCGGCCAGGCCCAACCTCGCCATGTTCGGTGGTTCCTCCGCTGTCGAGTACGGCTTTGACTCGGTGCTCTACCTCGCCGATGACAATGACAAGCCCGAGTGGCCCTACGAGTCTCCCGCAACCGGCACGCCCCTCAAGCTCGTCGCCCTCAAGAACCGCTACGGCACGCTGGGCGAGTCCCGACTCGACTTCGACGGTGCGCGCGCCACCTTCCACGACAGGGGCTAGCCCATGCGTGGCAAAGCCAAGACCGCGCATATAAACGTCCGCATGACCGAGGAGGAGCGTGCCGCCATCACGGTGCGCTCCTCCTCTTTTGGTATAGCCCCATCGACGTTCATGCGCGAAGCCGCCCTCCACATCGGTGAGAAGCCCGTCAGGATCGCCGACGAGGCGACGCTGCGGCAGCTTCTTCATCAGATGAAGAAGCAGGGCGGAAACCTCAACCAGGCCGTCCGCACCGCAAACGCCTATGGCGTGGATACGCAGACGGCCCAACAGCTCGCGGAGGCCGTCCGTCTGGTATCGAGCACGGCCTCGCAGCTATCGAACCTCATCTCCAAGAATCGAGAATGATCATGAAAACCAAGATGTCCACAGCGCTCATATCATCTCTTCTCCTAGCGATCCTCGTATGCCCCGTCCTCGCCGTCCCCGTCGGCGATTTCATCGCCGGGACACCGTTAGGCGCGGCTGCGATTCCGTCGTCGTTCGGCGTGGATACCGTCCTCGGCTGGTGGCTCACGGGTGCGTTCACTGCTTGCCCGCTCGGAACCCTGCTGACCTTCCTCCTCGCCTTTTGCATCTGTGCTCTCATCGCCTACTCGACCGCCCTCAACGCGAGGGGCGAGGACGGCGGCGTGCTCGGCGACGCCCACGTCAAGACGGGTCGCGAGGTCGTGAAGGGGTCCATGACCTGGGACGGCTCGACGAATCCCTCGTCACGTGGGTTCGTCTATGGGTTCACCAAGTATCACGGCAGACCCTGCTATCTCTACGAGCCCAAGAAGATGGCCTTCGTGTCAGGGGCCACCGGGTCAGGTAAGAGTCGCTTCCTCTATCTCCCCTCAATCGACCTGCTCAGCTACGGCGGCGCTTCCAACGGATCCGAGCCCGCGACCCTAATCGTCTCCGACGTGAAAAACGAGCTCATAGAGCTGACGGGCGACGAGCTCGTCCAGCGAGGCTATCGCGTCCTGCTTCTCGACACGCAGCACCCCTATAGGGGACAGAGGTTCAACCCGCTCAAGCAGGTGCTCGACCTCCATGCCGAGGGACGCGACCAGGAGGCCGAGCAGGCGGCGGACGCCATCGCGGAGCTCGTGGTGCAGGACGGCGAGAAAGACAAGGGCTCGCACTGGACCGCCTCGGCCAGGGGCCTGCTCTCGGCCCTGGTCCTGCTGGTCTCCATGTCCGACGAGTGTCCCGAGGAATCAAAGCACCTCGCGACCGTCTGCGAGGTCCTGGACCGCGGCACCGAGGCCGAGGGAGACGACCCGTCCGAGCCCCTGAAGGCCGTCTTCCGCGCTCTGCCGAGCGGCCACCCCGCCAAGGACAGGGCGTCGCAGTTCGTCTCCTCGGGCGGCAACGAGCTCAGGAGCATCCTCTCGACGCTCAAGGTCGCCCTGCGCCCGTTCTCCTCCGCCCCGGTCGCCTGGATGACCTCCGGCTCCGACATCGACCCGCACACGGTGCTCACGGAGAAGAGCGCCGTCTTCCTCCACGTGCTCGACGAGGGCTCCCCCTACAACTGCATCGCGGCGATGTTCCTCTCGCAGCTCTGGGCTTCGGTCCAGGCGGTCGCGGACGTGAACGGCGGCAGGCTCCCCCGCCCCGTGCAGATACTCGGCGACGAGTGGGGCAACCTGCCCCGCGTCGAGTGCCTGCCCGCCCTCCTCAGTCTCGGGCGCAGCTACGGGACGTTCTGGGTCGGAGCGACGCAGGACGTATCCCAGCTCAATAAGTATGGCGAGAGAGACGGCCGCAGGAAGATCCTCGCGAACTGCGGCATCAAGGTCGCGATGAAACTCGCCGAGGAGGAGGACCGCCGGTACTTCACCGAGCTCATCGGCAAGACCACGCGCCACACGCAGGGCACGAGCAACGGCAGGGCCGCGTCAGGCACGTCCTCCTCGACGTCCTACAGCGAGAGCGCCGACGACGTGATACACCCCTGGGAGTGGCGCGACATGGCCCCGGACCGGGACGGGATCATCGTCGTGAAGCACGCGGACAACGGCATGCCCGCATGTCGAGCCGGCGTCTTCCGCTCCCCCGTCACCGACTGCACCAACACGCCCACAAGGGAGCACTTCGACCTCGGAACCCCCGAGCACGAGGCGGAGAAGCGTCGCGCCTACCAGCGCCGCCTCGACGAGTCAGCTGCTGGGAAGATGCGCGAGGAGGCCTCGACCTGGTGCCCAAAGTGGCCCGAGCCGGAGAAGAAGAACGGGAGCAAGCCGGGCGGCAAATTCAGCGGGCTCTCGCTCGACTAGGGAGGCGACCATGACGGCGATAAAGCAGACGAGCGTCTGCAGCGAGAAGCACCTCGCGAGACTCAGGGATTACCTCTCCTGGGACCGCGACAAGGCGCTCGCCCACGGCACGCAGAACATCATCGACGATGACCGCTGGTTTCAGGAGATGGCAGACACGAGGGCGGCCATGGGTCACGATAGGCCCGGCAAGGCCGGTGCCAGGTGCACCTACATGCAGCACCAGATACTCGGGTTCCTCCCAGACGAGTGCGACCTCAACGGCGGGAAGATGACGCCGGAGCTGTGCATGCGCTACGCGAGGGAGTACGCGGCCGAGCGCTACCCCAACCAGGAAGTCGTGATGGTGCTGCACCGCGAGCGCTGCCGCGCGGACGCCACCGACCGCTACGCCGTGCACCTCGGCATCAACCGCAGTGATCTGGAAACCGGCCGAAGGCTCGACGAGGGCCCCGCCCGGAAGGCGGCGGCATCACGCGTGAAGACCGTCCGTACCCTGGACGAAAGGTACGGCCTCAGGCAGCTTGAGCGCGGCAAGGCCAACTCGCGCGTCCACGCGAGGCAACCCGGCACGGAAGAGCGCGACATGGCCCGAAAGGGGCAGGCCGAGCGCTCGGAGAACGCCCGCATCCGCGTCGCGGTCGCCCGCCGGATCGAGGAGGTCGGGCGCATGCGCGACTGCCCTGACCGGATGGGCGAGCTTGAACGGCGGCTCAGGCTGGACGGCATCGAGCTCGCCAAGTCCAAGGGCGGGAGCCTCCAGTACCGCTTCCCCTCGAAGTCGCTCGGGGCCGTGAGGAAGGTCAACGGCGGAAGGCTCGGTTTCGCCGTCGACCGCTCGACCGGCATCACCGTCCGCTTCACGCTGCGCGGGATAGCGACGGCGATGCGGGCGTTCTGGGAGCTTGAGCGAAAGGCGCTGGAGAATCAGAACGGGCGCGACGACTGAGCTCTTGGGGCCGGGACGCAACAGGCGTCCCGGCCTTTTCTTTTAGCCCTTCGGCGAGAGCGACCTCAGAGCGGTTCGCCGCCCCGCCGCAGGCGGGCAAGATGATTCCGTGCAACGGAATCCATATCTTGCCTGCACGGAGCGAGCCGGTTGCCAAGGCAACGCGAGCCCAGGCAGGTGAGCGCCGGTTGAGCCGACGCCGAGGAGACGCGACCCATGGGGAGCGTCGCACGACGGTGCTCGGCGACCCGGCGCGAGAGGCCCCGCCCGGCGACCACGGCGGAGCGATGGCGACTTCTGGAAGCCATCGAGCGAAGCCGTTCGGCGGGTGGGGCCAGCGTGAGCGGAGGCGGACGAAACGCGACCCTGGGGAGCGTTGCCAGGGAGCCGCAGCGAGAGCGACGCTATGCGTCGCGGGGGTCCCGCCCATAAGCGGGACCCATCGGCCTCAAGGCCGATCGCTACGTGACAACCTCGAATCGCTACCGTTCGATAATTCCGATTGGAAGTAGTTTTCCTTTGCTCTATAGCCGGAGGTTAAACTGTTGGATATCTTTGTCGCGATTCAATTCGCACCAGCTCGTTATCAAAGGATTTCACATGGCCAGGAAAGAAGCCGCACTCGACCTTTGGGTTGCCGACAGGCTCACCGAATGTGATATTGAGTTCACATCACAGGGGAGCAGCATCAAAGAAATCGACAACGCCCTCAAGGACGCATCCAAGCGCGGAACGGGAAACGCTGGCTATCCTGAATACGTTTCGAAAATTGGCCGCTTTGTTCTTGTCATCGAAGATAAGGCGAGCCAGAGCCGACATGAAAAGCTAACAGATTCTGACATCCTCGACATGAGCACCGAGGCCGTTACCGATTATGCCGTCAACGGTGCCTATCACTACGCCTCGCACATCGCAAAGAAGAGCCCTTTCACTGAGGTCTTCGCCGTTGGGGTTTCAGGGGACTCCAAGCATCACACCATATCTCCCGTGTTCGTGAATGACCGAGAAGGCTACAAGAGGCTCCCAGACCTCGAATCGTTCACTTGGCTCTCACCGAGCAACATCGTTGAATACTACACACGGTATGTTCTTGACGAACCAACCGACGTCGAGAAGACCACCGAACAAATTCTCAAGGATGCGGCAGAGCTTCACGAATATCTTCGCACCTACGGCTCCATCAAGGACCAAGACAAGGCTCTTGTGGTAGCGGGGATTCTTCTAGCTTTGGATGAAATCGAATACGGCGGATTCTCAATCGATTCCCTTACCGGGGACCAGACCGAAGGCATGCGCGACGGCGATAAGCTGATGAACGCCATTCGTGGAAGACTCACGCGCTCCAATGTCGGGCCAGATGTGAAGAAAAACAAGCTTCTTGCTGAGTTCGGCATTGTTCAAACAAGCTTTCGCTTAAACGAGGTCAATGACACCCTAGGGATGACCCCGTTGCACTACTACACGAACTTCCTTAACGAACACGTTTTCAAAAGCATCAAGTACCAGCAGACTTCTGAAGACTTCATAGGTCGCTTTTACGGCGAGTTTATGAGCTATTCCGGCGGGGACGGCCAAACACTCGGCATCGTACTAACGCCAAAGCACATCTGCGACCTTATGTGTGAGCTCGTTGATGTTAAGCCTACAGATACGGTGCTTGACCCAACATGCGGAACGGCGGGATTTCTCATCGCCGCCATGCATCGCATGCTTTCTTCTGCAACCAGCGAGCAGCAACGCAAAGACATTAAGAAAAAGCGCCTTCACGGCATCGAGCTCCAAAGCAACATGTTTGCAGTCGCGGCTGCAAACATGATTCTTAGGCGAGACGGAAACAGTAACCTCGAATGCTGCGACTTCCTCAAGCAAAACCCGGCCCAGATACAGCTCAAAGGGGCAACGGTCGGGCTGATGAATCCTCCATACAGCCAAGGAACCAAAGCGGATCCAAGCCAATACGAGCTATCTTTTGTGGAACGTCTTCTCGACTCTCTCACAATAGGTGCGAGAGCGGCGGTCATCGTTCCGCAATCATCCATGACCGGAAAAAGCAAAGCCGAGAAGGAGTTCAAGGTCTCCATCCTCAAGCATCACACCCTCGAAGGCGTTATTACGTGCAACACCGATACATTCTATGGGGTCGGAACGAATCCCGTCATAGCCGTGTTCACCGCCGGCGAACCACATGACCCTGAAAAGGAATGCCGTTTCATCGACTTTAGGGATGATGGCTATGAGGTAAGGGCGCACGTCGGCCTGGTCGAAGGCGACTCTGCAAAGGACAGAAAGCAGCATCTTCTTGACGTTTGGAACGGCCGCGAAGACGCCCCATCGAAATTCTGCGTCAGCTCGACCGTCAAGCCAGATGACGAGTGGCTGCACAGCTTCTATTACTTCAACGACGAGATACCTACCGAAGAGGATTTCGAGAAGGCAATAGCCGATTATTTAACATTCCAGCTAGACATGGTTTCTCATGGTCGTAGCTATCTCTTCGAGGAGGGCCCCGATGCTCGATTTGAATAACAGGGATTGGGCACCCTTTAAAATCTCGGATTTATTTCAACCGGCTCGCGGCACCGAGAAAAACATGACCTCTCTTCAGGTCGGAGACGTTCCACTTATTTCCGCTCGCAACTGCGACAACGGCGTAAAGGCTTTTGTCTCTATCCCAAACGAAAGACTTCATCGTGGCCACGCCATCACTCTAAACAACGACGGCGATGGCGGGGCGGGTCTCGCGTACTACCAACCAATGGAGTTCGCTCTCGACACCCACGTAACGGACTTAAGGCCAAGAGACTCAATCGGAAACCTCTCAAGATATGCCATGCAATTCGTGGCCGCATCCATTTCTAAACAGCGAACGCTATTCGGCCACGGAAGGTCGATCAGCCTAAAACGGCTCAATTTGCTACGAGTAATGCTTCCCATCGATGAGTCCAGCAATCCCGATTGGCAGTTCATGGAGGATTACATCCGCGAGCGAGAAGCCATTCAAGTCCAGCGCTGCCGCGAATTCCTGATGAAGCGCATCGCCTCCATCGAGAGAGAGAGAGTAAATAACCCCGAGTTCGGCCACTCCTCACTGCACGAAAGAGATTGGAAATCGTACTCAATCAGCCAAATATTCGACATTCGTTCCGGGAGGCGCTTGGAATCTCGTAACCGAAAGTATGGAAGACGACCGTTTATTGGGGCGCTTGACAATAGCAACGGGATTGCCGGTTTTACGGCTGATAAGAATTCGTCGCTCGACAACAATGTCCTTGGCGTGAACTATAACGGTAATGGCGTCTGCCTTGGGTTCTACCACCCCTATGAGTGCATTTTCTCCGATGACGTTAAACGCTTTCACGTCAAGAACAACAAGGGCAACGAGTTTATCTACCTCTTCCTAAAAGTCGCCATCCAGCAGCAAAAGAGCAAGTTTGGCTATCTGTACAAGTTCAATGCTACAAGGATGGCACGCCAGGCAATTATGCTTCCCTCTGTAAACGGTGGCGAACCAGACTTCACTTTCATGGAAATATTTGGAATGTCAATTACTCTCCAGCTGCTTCTGAAGCAACTGGCCTACTTAGAAAAAATGCCTGCCTAGCAGAAGGGCGAGTTTTCAACGGTCCTCGGTGTCGGAGGGTCCCAAGTGTAACCCGGAGACACCGGGGGCTGTTGGAAACTCGCCCTTCTCACAGCAACGTCACCCTAGGTTTTCAACGCTTTCCATAGTCGGAGGGCTTCTTATAAGCCCGCAGACTGTGGAAAGGGTTGAAAACCGGATATTTGGGTGAAATATCGGAGTGAAATATGTAGGCGAGCGGGGGTGCGGACGATTTCTTGGACCGCGCCTAGGCGTATCCAAGCTTCCTGCGGTACTCCATCGGGCTCAGCCACCCGAGGGACTTCTTGATCCGCTCCTCACGATAGTACACGAGGT
>DBFDDV010000060.1:0-10734 GCA_048302525.1 Collinsella sp.
TGCTCGTACTATTCAAAACACACAAAGGCGGTAGGTAATTAAACCGACCACGGAACCGGGATGCGAAAGGAGGCCCGCATATGAATTGCTTACCAAGACGAATGCCGGGCTCCTGTTTGCGCCCGTCGGCGTGATCAGGAGACAGCGACTTACTTCTCTCTAATTTATTTACTTTTGTTCGATCAAGGAGATCATCATGAGCCAGTTCATCAACAACCCCGAGCACACCTTTGGTTTCGATACCCTGCAGCTTCACGTTGGCCAGGAGAGCGCCGATCCCGCATCCGACTCCCGCGCCGTGCCTATCTACCAGACCACGAGCTATGTGTTCCGCAACTCCCAGCACGCCGCCGACCGCTTTGGTCTTGCCGATGCTGGTAACATCTACGGCCGTCTGACCAACTCCACCCAGGGCGTCTTCGAGGACCGTATCGCCGCGCTCGAGGGTGGCGTTGCTGGCCTCGCCGTCGCCTCTGGCGCCGCTGCCATCACCTATACCCTGCAGGCACTTGCCCAGGCCGGTGACCATGTGGTTGCCCAGAAGACCATCTACGGTGGCTCCTACAACTTGCTGGAGCATACGCTCTCCCAGTTTGGCGTCGAGACCACCTTCGTCGATGCCCATAACCTGGAAGAGGTCGAGGGGGCCATCAAGGACAACACCACGGTCATCTACCTCGAGACGCTCGGTAACCCCAACTCCGACATCCCCAACATCGACGCCATCTCTGAGATCGCCAAGAAGCACGGTCTGCCGGTTGTCGTCGACAACACCTTCGGCACCCCGTATCTGTTCCGTCCGCTGGAGCATGGTGCCAACATCGTCGTCCACTCCGCAACCAAGTTCATCGGCGGCCACGGCACCTCGCTGGGCGGTGTGATCGTCGACGGCGGTAACTTCGATTGGAAGGCGAGCGGAAAGTACGCCCAGATTGCCGAGCCCAACCCCTCCTACCACGGCGTTTCGTTTGCCGAGGCTGCCGGTCTCGCCGCCTTCGCAACCTATGTCCGCGCTATCCTTCTGCGTGACGAGGGCGCCTGCATCAGCCCGTTCAACGCCTGGGTCCTGCTCCAGGGCACCGAGACTCTATCGCTGCGCGTTGACCGTCATGTCGAGAACACCAAGAAGGTCGTTGAGTTCCTGGCTGGTGACAGCCACGTCGCCAAGGTGAACCACCCGAGCCTGCCTGAGCACCCCGATCACGAGCTCTATCAGAAGTACTTCCCCAACGGCGGTGCTTCGATCTTTACCTTTGAGATTAAGGGTGGCCAGGAGGCGGCTTGGAAGTTCATCGATCATCTGCAGGTGTTCTCGCTGCTTGCCAACGTGGCCGACGTCAAGTCGCTCGTCGTGCACCCGGCTACCACCACGCACTCCCAGCTCTCTGCCGAGGAGCTCGCCGAGCAGAACATTACGCCCTCCACGATCCGTCTTTCCATCGGTACCGAGAACGCCGAGGATATCATTTGGGATCTGAAGCAGGCCTTCGCCGCGCTGGACGAGTAAGGCGACTTGTGTAAGGACCCCTTGCGACTCGATAGGTATAACTGCATAAAATGCCTGCTCAAGGCGCCTGTGCGAACAATGGTTGCACAGGCGCATTTTTTGCATAGAACG
Organism: Collinsella sp.; assembly: GCA_048302525.1. Taxonomy (GTDB): domain Bacteria; phylum Actinomycetota; class Coriobacteriia; order Coriobacteriales; family Coriobacteriaceae; genus Collinsella. The sequence goes on from DBFDDV010000060.1 coordinate 1,619, forward strand.
GGTGCAAAAACAGGGTTTTTGACACGCTTTATGCATTCGAGTTGTGGAAAACTCCTGTTGAGAGGATGTGAGTTTTACGCAATTGACGTGCACCTTTTAAGTAAAACCGCAGGTCGCGATTTGCTCGGGGTACTATGCAGCGCGATTGAATCACACGCAGCTCAAACGCAGCAAAAACGCACTACGGAGGTTTCCAGCTACATGAGGATCGATTCACGAAAACCGAAAGCCGCCGCCCTTTCCGCCGCTCTGACCGTGGCACTTTTGGCGGGCGCCGGTGCAACTGATGCCCACGCCGCAACACTGTCCGATACGGTTGGATCTACGCCGTCCGAGACGACGCTGGTGCAGCCTGTTGACTATCGCGGCGATGGTTATGGTTCCATGCAGGAGTGGAACGCCTCGATGGAGGCCAAGCGCGATTCCCTGGAGATGCGCGCTCAGATCATCATGAATATGTACGGTGACTATGCCACCGATGACGAGCGCGCTGTGCTGCAGGGTTGCATCGACGGCGCGGGTAGCCTGTTGACGATGGGGGAGGTCGACGCCAAGTCGACCGAGCTCGATGAGCTGCGCACTGCGCTTGAGGATGCCAAGCGCGAAGCGCTCGAGGCTGCCGCCGAGGCGGAGGCTGCCGAGGCCGTCCAAGCTTCGTACTACAACGCCGGTTACACTCCGTCCTACGCGTCTGCCGCGTCCTACGCGAACGGATCGGGCCTGACGCGCTCTGCGGGTGTCAATAACTACAACGGGCGCCGCGAGACCTATTACAGCAGCAATGTGCTTTATCACTATCGCACGGGCGAATGGACTCAGGATTCTGAGGGCTTCTGGCGCGATTCCGACGGCTATTACGTTGTTGCCGCGGGCGATATGGCCCAGGGCTCGACCTTTACGGGCTCCAAGGGCGATTGCAAGGTCTATGACTCCGGCTGCGCTGCCGGAACCACCGACTACTACACCGGTTGGTAATTTTTCTGCATCACGGATATTTGGCGGACGGGCGTCTTTACCGAGCTTTAGGGCAACGTAAGGACGTCCGTTCTATGTATGCGTTTGAGTTAACAGAGCCCTTACCGTGGCGGTACGCTGGGCGTATGGATGCGGGGCACACTGGTTCTTGAGAAATAAGGTCTTTCTCTTGGAGGAAGTGGTCTTGTGAATGCTCGAGATATTGCCGTTGCCGCCGTCGCGTTGATGCTTGGTTGCCTTGGTCCCACGGCCGCGCTCGTCGCGGGCATGCAGGGGACATGCGGGGCTGCTCCTATCGTGGTCGGCGCGCTGATCGCGGCCGCGCTGCTGGGAAGCGTGGGCGTGGTTCTTTGCCGCGATGACGAGGACGAGGTGCCGGAGTCGCAACGCTAACTGTTGCGAGATCGACCGCCGGTCATAGACGAAGATGAAGGCCGCCGCAGGGGAAAGGTTCCCTTGCGGCGGTTTTGCTGTTAAGGCTGTTGAATGCGGCGCGTTGGCGCTACCAGCTTTTCTCGATATCGCGGATGCGCCGATAGAGCCACTCGTTTTGTGGTGCCTGGATATCGTGTTTGGCTGCGAGGCGGCAGATGGTGCCCGCGAACTCATCAACCTCGGTTTTGCGCCTTGCGATGCGGTCTTGAGCCATCGAGGGCATACCGGCGGGGTCGATTCCCTCGATGAGGTGCACCATTTGCGTCAGGTCTGCCTCGGTCAGCTCAACGCCCTCGGCGTTGGCGACCGCAAGCGTTTCGCGCATGGCGGAAACAAAGCAGCGACGCTGCTCGGAGCCCGGCTCCGTGGCGCTTCCGTAGGTCCCGCCGTAGGCCATGCAGGTCTGGTTGATGCCGTCGTTGAGCATGAGTTTGGCCCACATGCGGTGCGCAATGTCGCTCTCGACGGTATGGGCGATGCCGCAGCGCGTGTAGAGCTCGTCGATAGCGGCGACGGTCGCGGGGTCGGTGCCGGCGGCTGCGCCAAAGCGGATTTCGCCCGCATTGGTAAAGGTGAGCGCGCCGTTGAGGAACACGGCGTCCATGCCCTGGCAGATACCAAGAACGGTATGCTCCCAGCCAAAGCGTTCGGCAATCTTTTGCTCGCTCGTAATGCCGTTGCACAGCGAGGCGATGGGCGTGTTGGGTCCCACGACACGCTCCATAGTCTTGAGTGCTTGGTCGAGACCGGTGGTCTTGACTGTCAGGATGACCAGATCGGCGGGCGTCGCCTCGCTGGCGCGGACGGACGTGAGATCGCAAGGCTTTCCGTTGACGGTGAGCGCATCGCCCGCGTGACGCTCAAAACGGGCGTCATCCATAACGTATTCGACGGCGTCATTGCCGAGGGCCTTGGCAATCATGCTGCCGTAGAGCAGGCCGACGCCGCCCTTGCCGATAAAGGCGACCTTGTTGATCTGCATGTGAATCATCTCCTCACAAAAAGGCGCCCGCGTGCGGGGCGCCTGGTGGATTGTATGCCGCTGGAGCATGTAGCGTGCACCGGACGCGAAATTTAGAAGAACAAACGCATGGGAACTTATGCCGCGGGGCAGATGGCAAAAACGCGTGCAGGATATCCAACACCATCACGGACCTTAGGGAAGGTGCAGAAGATGACGGCGCCTGTGGCGGGAAGCTCGTCCAGATGGTCCATGACCTCGATCTGATAGCGGTCGACCGAGAGGATGTATTGCTCGCCGGGATAGGGGTAGGCGTCCTCGCGTGTGGTGATGGTCGCCGGATCGGTATCTGCGGACTCGTGTCCGATGGCGCCGATATTGCGTTCCTCTACAAGCCATTTGATAGCATCGAGGTCCCAGCCGGGGTAGTGGGGCTGGCCGTCCTCGTCCTTGTTTTCCAGATCGGCGAGCTTGGACCAGTCGGAGCGGAAGGCGACGAAAGCGTCCTCGGGAATACGACCGTGCTCGTCCTCCCAGGCTTTGAGGTCCTCGATGGTCAGGATAAAGTCGGGATTTGCGGCGCACTCCTCGTGCTTGTCGATCACGCAGAGCGGATGCATAAACTCGATGGGTTCAATCTCTCCAAGGGAACGACCCTCAACATGGAAATGCCGCGGTGCATCGACGTGGGTGCCGTATTGCGAGGCGACCGAATACTGAAAGCAGCGCATGGGCGCGAGCATGTTCCCGGGCGTGTCGGGCAGATAATCGAAGAGCTTGGTGGACTCGAACGGCTTAAAGCCAAACCAGTGCGGGGTGTCGCACGAGAGCGTGTGGGTGAGGTCGACCCAGCGATAATCGGTGGTCTTGAGCTGGGAGGCGAGGTTCCAAAGGTCGAGCGCGGGCATGGCGGGCTCCTTTCATCGGGCTTTTTGCTGATGTTAAAGCGGCGCCGTGACGGCTCGATTTCTACTACGTTACGATACGTTCTCGATTGCGATTCCAATGTGTTTCGATGGCGTGGCCGTTGTGTTTCGCCTCATTAGGGCTTCGATGGGAGGGGAGGGGCCGTGCAATATCGCGTTGACCCCAAAAGCGGCAACCGTATCTCGGCGTTGGGGCTGGGCTGCATGAGGTTTCCCGGTGCGCCGGGACGCCCGGATGCGAAGACAGCCGACGCCATCATCTCCCGTGCGGTGGAGCAGGGGATTAACTACCTGGACACGGCCTATCTCTATCCCGGCAACGAGGCTTGTGTGGGTGCGTCGCTTGAGCGCCTGGGCTTGCGCGACCAGGTTTTGCTCGCAACCAAGCTGCCGCATGCTTCGTGCAAATGCGCGGAGGATTTCGACCGGTTCTTCGACGAGCAACTGCGCCGCCTGCGGACCGACCATATCGACTATTACCTCATGCACAACATTACCTCGCCCGCCCAGTGGGAACGTGTGGTGGCGTTGGGCATCGAGGACTGGATCGCGCGTCAAAAGGCGGCGGGGCGCATTCGCCAGATTGGTTTTTCGTACCACGGCAGCGCGGCGGATTTCCTGACGATGCTCGATGCATATGAGTGGGACTTTTGCCAGATCCAGTACAATTACGCTGGAGAGCGATATCAGGCGGGAACAGCGGGGCTCATGGCCGCCGCCGAGCGAGGCCTCGCGGTGTTTGTGATGGAGCCACTGCTGGGCGGGCGTTTAGCGGGCAAGCTGCCGCCACGGGCCCGCGCTGTGCTCGATAGTGCCCGTGACACGCATTTGCGCACTCCTGCCGCCTGGGGTCTTTCGTGGGTCTGGAATCATCCTCAGGTGACGATGCTGCTTTCGGGTATGACCGATATCGCGCAGGTGGATGAGAACGCGGTGTTGGCCGATCGGGCCCTGCCGGATTCGATGACTGCCAACCAGCTCGACACGATCGCGCACGTGCTGGATGAGTTTGAAAAATCGAATCGCGTGCCCTGCACGGGATGCGGCTATTGCATGCCGTGCCCTAAAGGAATCAATATCCCTGGATGTTTTGCCGCCTACAACGCAAGCTATGCGCACAGCTGGTTTACGGGTCTATCGCAGTACTTTACGGCGAGCGCGGTGCGCACAAGCGAGGCCAAGCTGGTGAGCAATTGCGTCAAGTGCGGCAAATGCGCGCGCCACTGCCCACAGCATATCGATATCCCCGAGCGTCTCGATGACGTGCGCCGACGTTTCCAGCCTGGCCCCGTGACGGCAGTGCTTAAGGCCTTCGGCAAAACGCGCTCCTCGTGACCCTTTTATAACTTGCGCTGGAATAGTTCCTGCTTGCGGCAGAATAGGGCTTAAACAGGGACTATTCCACCGCAACTGAAGGGGGCTGTCGTGGGCCATCGGGATTCATGGGATGATTCGCGTGAGGTTCGTTGGGGCATTTTGGGCGCTGGGCACATTTCTCATCGATTTGCATCGTCGCTCAAGAAGGTCGACGGGGCACGGCTGGTGGCTGCGGCCGGCCGCACTCCTGCACATGTCGAGGAATATTGCCGAGCGTTTTCGATTGATGCTGCGCATGGCCATGCCTCGGTCGACGATAACGGCGATGCGGCTTATGACGCGCTGATTGCCGACCCCGATGTCGACGCAATTTACTTGGCTCTTCCGCATGGCATGCATACGCGTTGGGCCTGTCGCGCGCTGTGCGCCGGAAAGGCCGTGCTGTGCGAAAAGCCGGCCGTTTTGAGTGAGGAAGAGGCTCTCTCGATTGCCTCCACCTCTCGCGAGCGCGGCGTGCTGTTTATGGAGGCGATGAAGAATCGGTTTTGCCCGATGCGCACTCGCGTGAAGGACTTGCTTACGTCGGGTGAGCTTGGCCGTATTGTCTCGATTGAAAGCGTGCAAAAGCTCGATTACGGCGAGTCTCCTTCAGACTATCTGCTTGATCCGTTGCAGGGCGGCTGTCTATATGACATGGGCTGCTATGCAGTCGGTTGGTTTGAGGATTTGCTCGCGGGCGCTTGCGAGGTTTCGTCTCGTGAAGTTCGCTGGCGTGACGTATCGGGCGGCCGCGTCGATTGGGCCGACGAGATCCATATGAGCGTCGACGGTATACCCATTCATATGGTGTGCGACGGCAAAGCAACATATGAAAGCCGCTTAACGATTGCCTGTGAGCGGGGCTCGTTGGAAATCGAGCGGCTCCATCGCCCCGAGCTCGCTCATGTGAAGTATTCCGACGGTCGGATACTCGAAATCGATGCACCATTTGAGGTCGATGATTTTTACGGTGAGGCGTCGCATGCGACGCAGCTCATTCAGGCGGGGAAACTCGAAAGCCCCATCATGTCCCTAGCCGCCACACAGCGCTGTGCGCACATCATCGATGCGATTCGCTTGAAACTTTAGGGCGTGGGGGCATGGCGCCAGCGCTTGGAATGCCTGGAGGCCTTTGCTCCTGATGCCCCTTTTATAACTTGCGGTGGAATACGGTCTGCTTGCGCCAAAATAGGGCACCAATAGACCGTATTTCACCGCAACTGATGAAGAGGGAGCTGGAGATGCTGACGATTGGGTGCCATCTTTCGACGACGAAGGGCTATCGGGCAATGGGGGAGACGGCGTTGTCCATTGGCGCCAATACCTTTGCATTCTTTACGCGCAACCCGCGCGGTGGCAAGGCAAAAGACCTTGACATGGATGACGTGGCGGCTCTGCGCGAGCTTATGGCGCAAAACGACTTTGGACCGCTGGTGGCGCATGCCCCGTATACCTATAACCCCTGCTCCGCTAAGGAGCGGGCGCGCGAGTTTGCCTTGGAGGCTATGGCGGAAGATTTGCAGCGTCTGGAAGCGCTGCCCGGCAACTACTACAACTTCCATCCCGGTGCGCATGTGGGACAGGGCTCCGACGTCGGCATTCAGATGATTGTCGACACGCTGTGCCAGGTGATGTTTGAGGGGCAGCAGACGACGGTGTTACTCGAGACCATGGCAGGAAAGGGCACCGAGGTGGGCCGTAGCTTTGAAGAACTGGCGTGCATTATCGAGGGCGTTGCCGCCAAGCGCCCAGAGCTGTCCGAAAAGCTGGGCGTTTGTTTGGACACCTGCCATGTGAGCGATGCCGGCTACGACATCATCCATGATCTGGACGACGTACTCGACGAGTTCGACCGCGTGGTGGGTATCGATCGCTTACATGCCGTACACATCAACGATTCGAAGAACCCTTGTGGCGCCCATAAAGATCGTCACGAGTGCATCGGCAAGGGATACCTTGGCAGCGAGGAATTTGGTGGCGGTATGCAGGTTATGCAGAATATTGTATCGAATGGCCGTTTGCGTTCGCTGCCGTTTATTTTGGAGACTCCGAACGAACTTGCAGGTTATGCAGCTGAAATTAGACTATTAAGGTCATTGCAGCAGTAATGACTGTTACAAAGTGGAGTGTTCCATTCACGTTATGGGTTTGTTTCAATCAGTTTTCTCATTGCAGATTCGTAATTCCGGGTGCATAATAGCCAACAGTTTTTGCAGACCTCTGAATCAAACGAGGTCACCGGAAGGAGACTGATTATGAAGCTCAAGAAGCTTGGCGCATTTGCCGCCACAGGCGCCATGGCGCTCGCCCTCGCACTGACGGGCTGCGGCTCGTCCAACGCCACCTCTGGTTCTGATGCCGGTTCCAGCAGCTCTGACGACGCTAAGGTCGAGAAGGTCGACGGCTCCAAGGAGTACGCGCTCGTCAAGGACGGTACACTGACCGTCGGCACCTCTGCCGAGTACGCTCCGTTTGAGTACAAGGATGACAACGGCGATTATCAGGGCTTTGACCTTGAGCTCATCAAGGCTATCGGCGACAAGCTGGGCCTGGATGTCGAGTATGTCAACAATGACTTTGACACGCTGGTTCCGGGCGTCGCTTCGGGCGCCAAGTATGACGTTTCCATCGCGGCTATCACCGACACGCCCGAGCGTGAGAAGGAAGTCACTTTCTCTGATTCCTATTACATGGACGATCAGGCTATCGTGACCAAGGTCGATAACACCGACATCACGGCCGACAACTACAGCGAGAAGCTCAACAACGCTGACGCTACCATCATCGTCCAGTCTGGCTCGACCGCCGAGGCCTTTGCCCAGGAGAACTTCCCCAAGGCCAAGATCGTCCCCTACAAGGACGCTACCGAGTGCTTCAGCGCCCTGCAGTCCGATAAGGGCGACGCCGTAGTCACCAACCGCTCCGTTGCCAGCCAGCTGACCGCCGAGCAGTTCAACACCTGCCAGACCATCAAGCAGATCAGCACCGGCGAGGAGTACGCCATCGCCATCAACCAGGGCAACACCAAGCTCAAGGACGACATCAACCAGGCCATCAAGGACCTGACTGATGACGGTACCGTTGACGCCCTCATGGCTAAGTACAACATCAAGTAAAATAGCTACTTGATTGCGCGCGGGCCCTTTCCGTTTTGGCGGAGAGGGCCTTTGCGCTTCTCTTGACGGAGAGCTTTTCCGTCTCGTTTTGCCGGCAACTTCTACGATAGGAGCCACCTTGTCTCGACTGAACAAAGGGGCCGCGGAGCAGCGTTTTCCACTGCCCTCGATGCTCCAAAAGCTGGCCTGTGCCCTGGCTGTGGCGCTCGCCCTGGTATGCGCGGGGGCCTGCGTGCCCACGACCGCCCAGGCGCTTGAGACCGCAAAGATTACCGCCCGACCCAATACCGGTTCGGGTAGCGATGTGGTCGGCGGCACCGAGACGCGCATCACTTGGGAAGTTCAGGCCGATGCCGACGAGGAGCTGAGCGGTCTTTCGCTGACGTTTGTCGACGGCACGACGTTTGGTACCGATGACACGCGATTGACGATGCTCTCGGGCGAGGACCTCATGGATCGTACGCCCATGAAACCTACGTGCAAGGCTGACGGCCAGACGCTCAAGATTGACTTTGGCGAGACGGCGCCTGCCGGCGGTTTTTTCCGTGTCGAGGTTTACGGTGTGACGTTTCCCGTCGAGGGCGGCGATGAGGCCTTTAGCGGCACCTATACGCTCGCCGACGGTTCGACCAAGAAGATTTCCAAGATTCCTCCCGTCGAGATTAAGGGCGTGACGGCATTCGATAACTTCCTGGCCGACCTTAAGGAGCAGCCGTGGGTCGAGGCCTGGAACTCCAATATGTTTCTGCGCCTGTTCTTAAACCCGGTCATTTTGGTCCAAAGCCTGCCGATCGTCTTTAAGGGCTTCCTCATGTCGCTCTCGATCGTGCTCGTGGCGTTTCCGCTGGCAATCCCCTTTGGCTTTGCCTTGTCGCTCATGCGCATCTCCAAGTCGCGCATCCTGCGTTGCCTTGCCGGCATCTATGTGAATATCATTCGCGGTACGCCGGCGTTCCTGCAGATCTATATCGCGTTCTTCGGTCTGCCGTTGGCCGGCGTCAAGGTGGACGACTATGTCTTGGGCGTCATCGTCATGGCCATGAACTCGTCTGCGTACCTGTGCGAGATCTTCCGTGCCGGTATTCAATCGATCCCCAAGGGCCAAAACGAGGCTGCTCGCTCTCTGGGCATGAATGCCTTCCAGACGCTGCTCTACGTTATGATTCCGCAGACGTTCCGCAATGTTTTGCCTACGCTGACCAGCGAGTTTATCTTGCTTTACAAGGATACGTCGCTGCTTGCCGCCGTGGGTGTGGTCGAGATCGTCATGAACGCCCGTACCATCGTGGCCACGACGGGCTCCATTACACCGTACGTGGTTGCCGCCCTGTTCTATCTGGTCATCAC
>DBFDDV010000061.1:0-39921 GCA_048302525.1 Collinsella sp.
CGAGGGGGCGGCTTTGTAAAGCCGTTTGGCCCCACCCGCATAGCGGGTGGTTTCTGATGCGGCGCGCTGCGCGCCCCGCACAGGCTAAAGCCTCTAAATCAAAAGGGTCCCGGCCGAGAATTCGACCGGGACCCTTGGACAGAGCTATGTTCGGCTTTCGCCGTGTGCCTGCGAGTTACTCCTCGACGAGCTCAAACTGATCGGGACCGACGCCGCACACCGGGCACACGTAATCCTCGGGCAGCTCGGGCGTGTCGACCTCAACCTCGTAACCGCAAACGGTGCACACAAACTTATACGTCTTCTTTTCCTCAGCCATGATGTTCTCCTCTCGAACGTGACTGCTGGTGTACTTACTTATTAGTATATATTCTCAATAGTATAATGCAAGTATTTTTAGAACATTTCTAGCCTTGATACGACGAGGCTTTGGGCGGCGTCTTGCCCTTTAGCACCTTGTGATAGTAGTCGTACGTCAGCGGCGTCTCGTCGCTCAGGCGCTCGGCATCCTCGACCTCGCCAATAAACAGCAGATGCGTGCCCACATCCACAGTGTCGATCAAACGGCAGCTGAACAGGGCCGCCGCATGCTCGGGCACATAGGGCATGCCTAGAGCCGTCTCGCGGGTCTCGTATTTGGCAAACTTGTCATAATCGCTGCTGGTGCGGAACCCAAAGTTACCGATGTAGAGCATGTCGGCGGTCTGATCGATCACGGTCAGCGCGAACGCTTTGGCCGATGCGATGACGCCCGAGGTGACATTGTCCTTGTTCACGGCAACCGAAATACGCGGCGGCATGGACGTCACCTGCACCGCAGTGTTGATGACGCAGCCGGCGCGCAACCCGTCTGCCGCAGCGCTCACCACGTACAGACCGCTCGGCATGGTAAAGAACGCAGTTTTGTCCATAACGATCACTCCCCTAACTCGGGTTGGAACCTCATGAATGTATGTACCCACAAAAAAGGCGGCACCCATAACGGACGCCGCCTTTGAGACATATGTGTCAGAACAGTAAGAAAGATGAGACGCCCGCAGTTGCGGTGAAATAGGGACTGAATAGCCCCTCAAACAGGCAAAACAGTCCGTATTCCACCGCAACTTATACAGAGTGCCTACCGGTTGCGTTCCTTAAGGGCGCGGTCGATCTCGCGTTGGACATCACGCTTGGCCATGTCCTCGCGCTTGTCGTAGAGCTTCTTGCCGCGACCCAGACCCAGCAGCAGCTTTACGCGGCCGTCGGTATTAAAGTAGAGTTCCAACGGAACCAGCGCATAACCACGGTTGCGAAGTTTGCCGTCAAGAAAGTCGATCTCCTTGCGGTGCAGCAGCAGACGACGCCGACGGTCGGGATCGCGATTCCACACGCCACCATGGCTATAAGGGTGGATATGCAGGCCGACGAGCCAGCACTCCCCGCCGCGGATCAGCGCGAAGGTATCGGTGATCTGGCAGGCGCGCTCGCGAATCGACTTGACCTCGGTGCCACTCAGTTCAATACCGCACTCAAATGTCTCATCGATAAAGTACTCGTGATGTGCCGAGCGATTCTTGGAAATGAGTTTGCGCTCGCGCTTACTGGGCATCGCCGGCCTCCTTGGCGCCGTCGGCGTTTGAGCCCGCAGCCTCGCGCTTTGCCTTGCGCTCGGCATTGAGCTCGGCGTCGCTCTCGCGCACCAGTTTGATAATCGCCGCGCAGGCCTCCTCGCCCACCAAGTCGCGAGCACGCACCGTCAGGCGCGTCGCCTCCTGCTTGTCGCCGTCACTTGCAGCATCGGTCGCGCACATAATCAGGCAGATGGCAATCTCGGCCGAAGGCGAGGTCGGCACGCCTTGCAGGGCCAGTTCACCCATCACGTGGTCGTCGCTCTCATCAGCGGCATCCGGATAGGTGGTATGGATCTTGTTGAGCAGGCGCGTCGTATGCGCATCGTTGGGCGCCAGACGCAGCGCCAGACGCGCGCAGCCCACGGCAGCCGAAACGTTCTCGGTCTCGGGCTCCAAGAAGTACTGACCTAGATTGGCGTAAGCGCGGGCGGCGCACTTGCCATCGCTTGCACGCTCCAGCACCGAGAACGAGAGCGATGCCCATTCCTGCTTGTCCTCGAGCGCACGGAACAGCTCAGCCAAATCCAAGCGATAGTTGCAGTTCATGGGGTCCCAACGCACAGCCTGCATCAGGGCATTACGAGCGCTTACATAATCCTGCTGGCGAATGTAGGCAAACGCCATGTCAGAGTACAGGCGGTCAAACGGCACCTCGACCTGCACGAGCTCGCGCGGATCCTTCTCCACGCGGCGATAGGCCAAGCGCTCAAACTTGCTATCGAAGCTAAAGTATTGGCGCTTCTCCTCCGTCTTGCACTCGGCGTCGATATACTCCTCGGCGAGCTCCACCAGGCGCTCCAGCAGCGGCGTCGCCGTAGCCAGGTCGCCCTGCGCCAGATAGTTCTCGGCATACGTGATGTCTTGCAAGCTGATGGGCAGATCCATGGCTACTCCTCGATCTGAGCGAAACACGGCAGGCGCCGTATATACGGTCAATACACAAAACCCGGGTCTCTTACGAGGCCCGGGCGTTCAATTTTGGTAGCCCGTACCAGATTCGAACTGGTGATCTCCGCCTTGAGAGGGCGGCGTCCTAAACCGCTAGACGAACGGGCCATATGTAGCAAATGCAATGGCTGGGATGGAGGGAGTCGAACCCCCATTGACGGAACCAGAATCCGCTGTCCTGCCATTAGACGACATCCCAATGACTGCATCGCTGCGCTCGGCTGTGCCTTTGCGCAAGAAAGAAATATACGGGAAGTCTCGCCGTGACGCAAGCCCCAATTTTGACTTTTTTGAAATTCAGTCAAATTGGCCTAATTTAGTCCAACCCGTGAAGGACCTGTGAAGCCAACCGCTGTACACGAAGGGCAAAACGCCGTGAGCGGTAGCCGTCAACCGTTGGCAGATTCTACCGTGAAAACGATAGCACCAGGCAACACAATCGAAGTATCAATGATCGCGTAGATATCGAGGCGCCATGGACGAAGAGCTTGATTACCTATGGGAGACCCTGGGCCTCGAGATCACTGCCGACCTTTGGCCCGAACGGGACAAAATTCACCCCACGTTACGCCCCGCCATTACTGTGGTGCAGGCAAAATACCGCCGTGCATCCTTTTTGATCATGCGGATGTCATGGCACGCGGGACTCCCCGACCTTAAGCGAATCCAGGCAAGTCTCGTCGAGCTGTCCGGCATGCCGACCGTCATATCCGAGGCGCACCTGGAGCAGCGCCAGCGCGAGCGACTGCAACAGCAGCGGATTCCCTTTATCTGCCCCGGCGTTCAGGCATATCTGCCTTTTATGGACGAGGAGTACTGGAGCGGCAAGCCCAACAAACACGTAAAGGTCTACGATCCGCACGAATGGGCACAGCTGGCGGACTGACTGAGGCAGGCCCGCCGGCGGAAAGTGCGTCCCAGATTTCAAGCTCAAACTGGTCCCCACTTTCCCGTCGAGCCCTCAACCGGAAACCGTGTCCCACAATCGAAGCTCAGAATGGGACGTGCTTTCCGCAACCGGCCACTTTGGGAAAGTGCATCCCATTCTGGAAGCGAATTCCGGGTCGCACTTTCCGCAGCCGCTACAGCAACGCCTCGGCCCAAGCCGATTCCCTAAAGCCGGGAATCACAAAGTCGTCGCCCACCAGCAGCGGACGCTTGACCAGCATGCCGTCGGTCGCCAGCAGCTCGTAGCACTCCCGATCCGTCATGCCCGCATCCAGACGCGCCTTCAGGCCCAGCTCTCGATATTTCATGCCCGACGAATTAAAGAAGCGCCGCACCGGCAGCCCCGAACGAGCAATCCAGGTCGCAAGCTCATCAGCCGTGGGATTGTCCAAAACGATATCGCGATCGATATACTCTACCCCATGTTCGTCCAGCCATGCCTTGGCCTTCTTACAGGTCGAGCACTTGGGATATTCAACAAACAATACCGCCATGGGATTTCCTTTCTTAGAGAAAACAGGTGTCTGGAAAACTGCACATCGACGACCACTCGCGATTGCAGCCGTTATTGTAGTCAATGTCGAAGCATAGGCAGTCGCGATGTCTCGTCTTAAGGCTAGCGCCTCGCATGGGCGCCGATCGGCCGAGTCACATGGCGCACCAACGCCGCTGCCAGCAATACCAACAGCATGGCGGTGACATAGCCCGCAGCATCGAATCCTAAATCGATAACGTCGAAATGCCTGCCGGGAACAAAGATCTTATGCACCTGGTCGCCAACGGAGCAGGCAGCGCAAAAGAGAAACACAGGCACGCAACGGGAACACACACTCCATGGACGCCTGGAAAAGCAGACCACGATCACCGAGGCGAACAATCCGACGAAGAAAAACTCTACGGTATGGGCGACGCGACGGACGTTTGCGCCTACCCACATGCGAATGGAAGCAAGTCGACCAGGCTGGACCGTCGAGGCAGCCGGATTGGTACTCTCAGTCATGCCGTCCCCCGCCTGAGTTTCACCCGTGATGCCGGTAGCCTGAACGCTCGCAGCCTGACCCTCCACCACGCGCGCGGTGGACTCGCTCAGCAACGACGTCTGCACTGCGTTTTGCTCCGTCAGCACCCAGATGCCCGCCAGCGTTGCGGCGAACAGAGCGATCGCGGTCCACCCGATTATTTTCTTCATGTGCGCCAAAGGCCAACCTCCGTCTTTTTAAATATGAGCGAGTGTAGCCCCAAATGACATCGTCACCGTATCAAAATTTGAATCGCAACAGGAAGCGACAAAGCGACGCAAACCCCTACCCCGCCTCGCGCATCCAGCGATCGAACGTCCCCACGCACACGCCCAGGCACTTTGCTGCCTGGCTGCGGGTAATATCGCCCGCCTCATAGCTATCGCGCACCAGCTCAAACTGAGGAGGGCACGGCTTGCGAGGTCGACCGAAACGAACCCCTCGCGCCCGCGCCGCTGCAATTCCCTCCGCCTGGCGCCGATGGATATTCTCGCGCTCCACCTGCGCCACGTAGCTCAGCAGTTGCAGCACAATATCGGCAATCAGGGTGTTGGTCACATCCGGCGCGCCGCTGGCCCTGGCGCGCGTGTCAAGCAATGGCATGTCCAACACCACAATGGCAACCCCGAGCTCCTTGGTAATGCGTCGCCATTCCTCAAGAATCTCGGAGTAATTACGGCCAAGTCGGTCGATAGAAAGCACCACCAGCACGTCCCCGTCTCCCAGAACGTGCAGCAGCTCGCGATAACGCGGTCGATCGAAGTCCTTGCCGCTCGCATGGTCGGCATAAATATTCGCCGAGCCCACGCCATAGGCGCCCAGCGCATCCAGCTGCCGATTAAGATTCTGATCGCGCGAACTCACCCGCGCATAACCGTACACCGTCGCCATCTCATCCCCGCTTTCTTGTAAACCTGCCAAAAAGGGACAGGTTTATTTTGGTAGGTTCTACCTCTCAAATAGCAGGTAAGCGGGCTGCCGAGCAGACGGCAAGGTAGCCACGATTCAAATGCGAAGGGCGGTCCCGAAAGGCCGCCCTCCGCTCCCCCACCATGAGTCGGGATTTGGCTAATGGATAAGCTTAAAGTCCAAGTGCCCACGCGTGGTATTGACGCGCGAGACCTCGACAATCACGCGCTGCCCCAGCTCGTAACGAGTCCCCGTGTCGGCGCCCGTCAGCGTAAGCGCGTCCTCGTCGAACTCGAACCACTCGTTGCCCAGGCTCTTGATCGAAATCAAGCCTTCGACCTGCGTTAGATCCAAGCGCACAAAGAGGCCCATGCTGCTAACCCACGAGACGGTTCCGGCATAGCGCTCGCCCAGACGGTCCTCATAGTACTGGGCAATCTTGATCTTTTGCGTCGCATGGCTGGCGGCATCTGCCGCGCGCTCGGCATCGCTGCATGCGCGGCAGATCTGCGGCAGAATGCGCGGCAGCGACTCGCACCCCTTGCCGATCAGCCGCGGCGTACGGACCAAGGCGTCCTTGCCGCCGAGCCGCTCGTAGGCCAACTGCAGTTTGAGCACGCGGTGCACCACCAGATCGGGGTAGCGACGGATGGGACTCGTAAAGTGACAGTAGCACGGCGCGGCGAGCGCAAAGTGGCCCTCGTTGCGCGGCTTGTACAGCGCGCGCTGCATGCTGCGCAGAAGCAGCGTGTTGACGAGCGGTGCGTTGGCCGTACCGGCGGCAGCATCAACTGCAGCCTGCAGCTCATCGGGGCTCCCCAGGGCAATACCGGCAGCACGGCGATCGTCGATGATGCCTAGCTGCGCCAGCGCAACGGCGGCACCGTGCAGGCTATCGGGGCTCGGATCCTCATGCACGCGATAGCAGGCCTCGATATCACGGTCTGCCAGCCACTCTGCAACGCACTCGTTGGCGAGCAGCATGGCTTCCTCGATAAGCGACGTGGCACACGAACGCTCACGCGCCACAATCTGCACGGGCACTCCGTCCTCATCCAATAGAGCACGAATCTCGGCCGTGTCAAAATCGACCGAGCCGCGGGCGCGACGGATACGACGGCGAAGTTCGGCGAGTTCGTTGGCGGCGACAAGGAAATCGCAGAGGTCGACGTTGTAGCCGCGGGCGACCTCCTCGCACGCAAGACCGCGCTCAAGCGCTTCCTCGCGCGAGGTCTCGGCAGCCGCAACATCCTCGGCCGCACCCTCCAGCACCGAATACTCAACCGCGCCGGCACGCACCAGCAGCGCCTCGGCGCCGTCATAGTCCATACGCACACGCGAGCGAATCACGCTGGGGTACGGATCGTAATGCCGCGCGCGACCCTGTGCATCGAGCTCAATGTCAACGGTAAACGCAAGACGGTCCTCGTCAGGGCGAAGCGAGCACAGGTCACAGGACAGGCGTTCGGGCAGCATGGGAAGCACGCGATCGGCCAGATACACCGATGTCGTACGATGGCGAGCCTCAAGATCGATATGCCCGTCCCAAGCCACATAGTGTGAAACGTCGGCGATATGCACACCCAGCTTGTAGCCACCCTCGGGCGTGCGCTCCAGCGAAATGGCGTCGTCAAAGTCGCGCGCGTCGACTGGGTCGATCGTGATGACAAAGCGGTCGCGCAGATCGCGGCGGAGCGGGTCCTTAAGCGCCGCGGACACATCGAGCGAAAGCCCCTCGGCCTCGTCCAGCGCGGCCTCGGGATAGCTATCGGTATAGCCGTAACGCGCCATCACATATTGAACGCCCAAATCGGGCGCGTCATCTCCGCCAATGCGGCGTTCGATCGTCACAGTGCCCGATTCCAGGCGCGTCGGGTAGGTCAAAATGCGCGCGACAACAGCATCACCCGGGTGGACACCCAGACGATCCGCCGAGGCATCCTCGGGCAAAATGAAGAAGTCGGCCTTCAGGCGCGAATCGAGCGGCTCAATCACACCGAGCGGACCGGCGGTCTGGTACGTGCCCACCACGCTTATAGCTGCGCGCTCAACCACGCCCTCGATCACGGCGCGACGCTCGCCATGCGGGCTGTTCTTAATGCTCACGGCAACGGTATCGCCGTCCATGATCTCACGCTTGCCGCGACCCATGACCTTGTAGTCGCCATTCTCGGTTATGACATAGGCACTGTGCTCATGGAGCTGCACGCGCCCGGTCAGGCTCGGACGGCGTTCGCTGCGCACCGGCCCGCGCTTATTGCGAGCTCCACGCTTATGCTTGTTATTGCGCCCCATGGCGCCTCCTAACTATCGATTGCGAACTCCAAAGAGTCTACCCAAATGATTCGCTTTCCTGCCGTCCCCTAGGGATCAAAAAACGGGCCGCCCCATAAGAGACGACCCGTTGGAAGGGATGAATTCCAGGCATGCCTACACGCGCAGGTAGCGGCGCATGGCGATGGCAGAACCAAAGAAACCGATAATCACGCCGACCAGAATCAGCGCAGCATAGGTCACCAAGTAGTACTGCATCGGCAGGGCAAACGACATCCAGCCGATGCTCTCCTGCAGACGCGGAATCATCAGGTTGCGCAGCAGCTCCAGAACGCCGATGGAAAGCAACGAGCCCAAAATGGCCTGCAGTACGCCCTCGGTGATAAACGGGCCGCGAATGAAGCCGTTGCTGGCGCCGACCAGACGCATAATCGCAATCTCACGACGACGCGCCGTGATGGATAGGCGAATCGTGTTGTTGATGAAGATGAAAGCGATAAAGGTCAGAAGGCCAACGAGCACCACGGCGGCGATGCGGATGTAGTTGGTCACCTGGAACAGGCGGCTCACTGCCTCCTGGCCGTACAGCACGCTCGCGTTGACGTCGCCGTCATCCACGATCTTCTGGAAATCGGCATCCTTCTTGAGCTTCTCTGCCGTGCTCTCGACCTTGGACGGATCGTCCATCTCAATAGCGAAGGAAGCCGGCAGCGGGTTCTGGCCATCGAGCGCGCTCATGGTGGCGTCGGCGTTGCCCGACATCTTGCTCGAATACTCGGCCTTCGCGTCGTCCTTGTCCTTATAGGTCACGGACTTGACGTTATTCCACGTCTTAAGCTCGGCCTCAAAAGCCTGAACATCAGCCTGATCGGCGTCATCACTAATGAACGCGTTGATGACAACCTGATCCTCGACGGTGCCGATCACGGAGTTCAGCACCGCGGAGCCCATGATGAACAGGCCGATGATAAACAGCGAAAGGAAGATCGTGATGACGGCGCCGAGCGAGGTAGTCCAGTTACGGAAGAAGTGGCTGATTGCCTCTTTGAAGGAGTAGCCCACGTTAGTTGGTGCCATAGTTGCCGTAACCTCCCCTCTCCTGGTCGCGGATAACGTGGCCGCCCTCGAGGGCGATCACGCGACGGTGCATGCTATCGACCATCTCGCGGTCGTGCGTGGCGACGATCACGGTGGTGCCGGTGCGGTTAATACGCTCGAGCAGCTTCATGATGCCCAGCGAGATCGCCGGGTCGAGGTTACCCGTGGGCTCGTCGCAGATCAGCAGCGGCGGACGGTTGACCATAGCGCGGGCGACGGCAACGCGCTGCTGCTCGCCACCGGAAAGCTGGTCGGGCAGCGAGTCCATCTGATCGGCCAAACCGACCAGACGCAGCACCTCGGGCACCTGGCTGCGAATGACGCCCTTGGGCTTGCCGATGCACTGCAGGGCAAACGCCACGTTTTCGTAGGCGGTCTTTTGCGGCAGGAGCTTAAAGTCCTGGAACACGGCGCCGATCTGGCGACGGAGGAATGGAACCTTGCGGTTCTTGATCTTCATAAGGTCCTGACCGGCGACCAAAATGCGGCCGCTCGTGGGCTTGACGTCGCGGTTGAGCGTCGACAGCAGCGTGGTCTTGCCAGAACCGGAGTGACCGACCAAGAAGACGAACTCGCCCGGATAGATCTCGATGTTGATGTCGTCGAGTGCAGGCTTGTTGGGCTGTGCCGGATAGATCTTGGTGACATGCTCCATAAGGATGACGGGCTCGACACCGGCCTGCTTGGCCATCTTCTTGCGGCTAGCCTGTGGATCGATGGGCGCAAACACCGACGTAAAATCGGGGTTGTTGAGCGCGTTATCGAGGCTTGCGACCTCGGCTGCCTGATCGCTCTCGACCACCGGGGCAACAGGCTGCGTGGGGTCGGGAATAGCGGCAAAGAGACCGGACTGCGCAGGCCGAGGAGCCGGCGTCGCAGGGGCCAAGGGGTCGGGAATGCCGGCCATGGTAGGCTGCGGCGTGGCGGCACCAGCCTGAGGCTGCTCCACGCGAGCGGTCACGGCCTGAACGGGCTCAAAACCCGCCGTGCCGGAAAGCGCGACATCGCTGGTTGGATTGTAGGCAAAGGGATCGGATGCCGGCTGTGCCTGATCTGCCGGCTGAGCGGGGGCCTGAGCAACAGGCTGGCCCTCTGAATCCGGAGTGGCGAAACGACTGCCCTGGACGCCTGCCTGCGTCTTGGGGGCATCATCGCCCGCACCGGAGGTACGGAAGTGGTTACCCACTGGTGCTCCTTATCGTCGTGCGTTTAAACTACATGAGCGCTTTGTATTTTAGCAGTATTAGCTTTGCTGCACATAAGAAGCATGGCGTGCTTAGGGATCCCGTCGGCCGGGCACAGGGTTACTCTCCAAATCGTCCTCGGACATGTCGGAGCCCCCGCTGCGCGCTTCGCGCTGCGGGGCTCCTCCGTCCTGCGGAAAGATTTG
Organism: Collinsella sp.; assembly: GCA_048302525.1. GTDB lineage: Bacteria > Actinomycetota > Coriobacteriia > Coriobacteriales > Coriobacteriaceae > Collinsella. Next base: position 10,197 of record DBFDDV010000061.1, read on the forward strand.
GAGAGTAGCCCTGTGTCCGGCCTGCGGTAACTAAGGGGTCGCCGCGTTTTACTTGGGGTGCTGCATATACAAAGTTGGAAGGGTCTGAATTGCGCTTTGTCGATATATGCCCTTTTCCCTGATGGGACCGTGCTTGAGGGGCGTCTTCATAAGTTGCGGTGAAATAGGGACTGTTTTACCAGTTAAAAGGTCTAATCAGTCCTTATTTCACCGCAACTGAAACAGGGGCGCTCTCCAAGAGAGCGCCCCTGCCGGGTTTCCATAGTACTGGCGAAACAGTTTTGTAGTTCTGGCGAAGCAGTCCTTGAGATCCGCCTTGCCTTATGCCAAGAACTCCTTGGTGGTCGCCACGATGTTGGCGGCGTCCAGGCCGTACTTGTGCAGGAGCTCGGCGCCCGGGCCGGACTCACCGAAGGTGTCGTTGACGCCGATCTTCTTGAGCGGCGTCGGGCACTGCTCGCACAGGACGTCGGCAACGGCGCTGCCCAGGCCACCGATTACAGAATGCTCCTCGACGGTCACGACGTGGCCGGTCTTGGTGGCGCTCTTGACGATCAGGTCGGCATCGATGGGCTTGATGGTGTGCATGTTGATGACCTCGGCGTCGATGCCCTCGGCAGCGAGCTGCTCGGCGGCCTCGAGAGCCTCGCCGACCATCAGGCCGCAGGCGATGATGGTCACATCGGCGCCCTCGCGCATGACAATGCCCTTACCCAACTCGAACTTGTAGGTCTCGGGATCGTTGATAACCGGCGAGGCCAGACGGGCAAAGCGCATGTACACCGGACCGTCGCACTCGTAGGCGGCGCGCGTTACGGCGCGGGCCTCGACGTCGTCGGCAGGAACGATCACAGTCATGCCGGGGATGACGCGCATGAGGGCAATATCCTCGCAGCACTGGTGCGTGGCGCCATCCTCGCCCACCGAGATACCGGCATGCGTGGCACCGATCTTAACGTTGAGGTGCGGGTAGCCGATGGAGTTGCGGACCTGCTCAAAGGCGCGACCGGCAGCGAACATGGCAAAGGTGCTCGCGAAGGCAACGCGGCCGGTGGTCGCGATACCGGCGGCGACGCCCATCAGGTTGCTCTCGGCAATGCCCACATCGAAGAAGCGGTCGGGGCAGGCTGCCTTGAACTTGCCGGTCTGCGTGGCGGCAGCCAGGTCGGCGTCGAGGACCACAAAGTCATCGTGCTCGTTGGCGAGCTCGACGAGGGCCTCGCCGTAGCTTACGCGCGTGGCGATTTTCTTGACGTCTGCCATCCTAGAGCTCCTCTCCGGCGGCCGTGAGCTCTGCCATGGCCTGCTCAAACTGTTCATCGTTGGGGGCCTTACCGTGCCAACCCACCTGGTTCTCCATAAAGGAGACGCCCTTGCCCTTCGTGGTCTCGGCGATGATGGCGGTCGGCTGACCCTTGGTGGCGCGGGCCTCGGCAAAGGCGGCGCGGATCTGGTCGAAGTCGTTGCCGTCGGCGAGCTCCACCACGTGGAACTTAAAGGCACGGAACTTGTCGGCGAGCGGCATGGGGTCGTTGACCTCCTCGACGGGACCGTCGATCTGCAGGCCGTTGTGGTCGACGATCACGCAGAGGTTATCGAGCTGCTGGTTGCCGGCAAACATGGCGGCCTCCCAGACCTGGCCCTCCTCGCTCTCGCCATCGCCCAGCAGGGCGTACGTGCGGTAAGTATCACCCCAGTGCTTGGCGGCAACCGCCATGCCCACGGCGGCGGAGATGCCCTGGCCCAGCGAGCCGGTGGACATATCGACGCCCGGGGTGTCGTTCATGTTGGGATGACCCTGCAGGTGGCTGCCGATATGACGCAGCGTCTCGAGGTCCTCCTTGGGGAAGAACCCGCGCTCGGCGAGCACGGCGTACAGACCCGGAGCACAGTGGCCCTTGGAGAGCACAAAGCGATCGCGGTCAGCCTTGCGGGGATCGGCCGGGTCGACGTTCATTTCCTCAAAGTACAGATAGGTCATGATGTCGGCAGCGCCGAGCGAACCGCCCGGATGGCCGGACTTGGCAGCGTGCACTCCGGTGACGATGCCCTTCCTTACCTCGTTGGCAACCTTTTTGAGCTCTTCGTCGCTCATTGTGCCTTCCTTTCATCCTCTTTAGACAAGATGCGCACGGCACAGAAGGTCGTCCCAACCCAGCCGCGATGCACGTACGTCATTCATTATGCTGGAAACTGGAAGCTTTACCAGAGTATTTATCATTATTTGAACAATTGAGCAGGCAGAACCGCTGATGAAACGGTTTATCAATGTGAACGTCTTTTGGATGGAACGCAGTCGGCCCTACGCGTTAATGTCCTTGAAGCCCTCACCGAAAGTTTCCGTAACGTCGGCCACGGTCACGATGGCGCGCGGGTCGCGCTCGCGCACGATCGTCTTGAGGGTATTGAGCTCTCGACGGCTCACGATGACCATAACCACTGGCTTCTCGGCACCCGAATACATGCCAGTCGCCTTAAACTTGGTACAACCACGACCCAGGCCATACATGATATCGGCAGCGATATCGGGAAACTTGTCCGAGATGATGAGTACCATACGGCGTTTGTTGCCACCATCGACCACGGCATCGATCACGTAGCCGCTAATGACCATCGAAAGGCCTGCATACAGTGCGTTTTCGATTGAAAAGACCGGAGCCGATAGCGCGCATACGGCAACATCGATCGCCATGACGGTCGAGCCCACCGGCAGCGAGGTGTTACGCGAGATGATTTGGCCAATCGTGTCCGAGCCGCCGGTGTTGGCGCCGGCGCGCAACACCATGCCGTAACCGATGCCCGTAATAATGCCGCCCCACATGGCAGGGAGCATCAGGTCCGCATCCGCCAGAGGTGCTACAAACGGGGCGAACAGATCGGTAAAGACGCCCAGCAGCACAAAGCCCGTCGCGGTCTGCACCACGTAGAACATGCCGCCCTCGCGCATAACGACCAACAACAGCAAGGCGTTCATCACGATCGTCTGAATACCAACGGGAAGCGATAGGCCGCGCGCCGCGCCGACCGCCTGGATAATGGTGGCAAGGCCCGTAACGCCACCGGCGGCAAGACCGTTGGGAATCAAAAACAAGTCGGTCGCGATGGCGGCCAAGGCACACCCCAACATGATCTGGGGCAGGTCGTGAAAGAAGTTCATCGAAAGAATGCGCTTGATGTCCAGACGATATGCCATGCTGCCTCCCTCAAAAAAGCGCACCCAAACGGATGCGCTTTGAACTTCTTCTTGTATTCGATTCTACCGATTCGCCGGACAAAAACCACCCCTGCGCAGGGTTTATTCTGGATACAAACCCGTCCAACCGTTGGGCTTGGCATCGGCTTGAAGCCACCCGATGTTTTAGACCTCCGAGCCTTCTGCATCGGCGTTGCCGGTAGCCCAGCGATGGTAGCCAATAACAAACGGGTCCAGGTCGCCATCGTCAAGGACGGCCTCGACATTGCTGGTCTCCACGCCCGTGCGTAAGTCCTTGACCATCTGGTACGGGTAGAGCACGTAGCTGCGAATCTGGTTGCCAAAACCAATCGTGGTCTTGGGTCCGCGGATCTCATCGAGCGCCTCGGCGCGCTTCTCGAGCTCAATCTCGTACAGGCGAGCCTTGAGGATCTGCATGCACGCGGCCTTGTTCTGAATCTGGCTGCGCTCGTTTTGGCAGGTGACCACAATGCCGCTGGGAAAATGCGTCACGCGCACGGCGGAGTCGGTGGTGTTGACGCCCTGACCGCCCGGGCCGCTCGCGTGGTACACGTCCACGCGGATGTCATCGGGACTGATCTCGATGTCGATATCATCGGGTAGCACGGGGATGACCTCGACGCCGGCAAACGTGGTCTGGCGGCGCTTCTTGTCGTCGGTGGGGCTAATGCGAACCAAGCGGTGGACGCCGGCCTCGGCGCGCAGCATGCCAAATGCGTCCTTGCCCTCGACGGTAAAGGTCGCACGGTCAATGCCGATGACCTCGGCCGCGGGACAGTCGTTGATGGTGACCTTCCAGCCGCGACGCTGGCAGTACTTCATGTACATCTTAAAGAGCATGAAGGTCCAGTCCTGGGCCTCCAGACCACCCTGTCCGGGCTTGATGGTCACAATGGCATCGCCGTGATCGAACTCACCGGTAAACCAGCTCGAAAGCTCAAGCTCATCGATGGCACGGGCCAGGCGCTCAGCCGTGGCTGCAGCCTCCTCGCGAAGGGCGGCGGCGTCGGGGTCATCCCCCATCTCCTCGGCAAGCTCCAGCGCGGCGCGGGCATCGGAAAGCTCGCCGCGCGCGGTGTCCACGGCAGCGATATCTTCCTTGGTGCGCGCGATCTCCTCCATGGTGGCACGGGCGGCGTCGGCGTCATCCCAAAAGCCAGGGGCAACACTTTTGGCCTCGAGCTCGAACACGCGGGTACGCTTCTCGTCCAGGTGGAGATACGACTCGACCTCACCGAGCCGGTCCGCAAACGCGTCCAGCTCGGCGGGCGTTACCTCTAAAGCCTCAGCCATTAACGATTCCTGCCGTGGCAGTACTTAAACTTCTTGCCGCTACCGCAGGGGCACGGGTCGTTGCGGCCCACGTTGACGTACGGATCGTCGCTCTCGGACTTGCGATAGGTGGTCACCTTGCCACCGTTGTTGACGGCAGCCGGACCACCCTGGACGGCCGTACGAGCCTGCACCTGTGCCTGCTTGCGCAGCACCGAGTTGCCGTTGTCGCCATCGACCTCGGCAGGACCGGAGAAGCGCGCACCCTCGAGCGAGGGCTCCTCCTTGTGCTCCACGGCACGCGGGGCAGCCTTGATCTCGATGCGCAGAACCGTACGCAGATAATCCTCGTACATGGTATCGACGAGTATCTGGAACGCGCCGTAGGCCTCGGTCTTGTACTCAACCAGCGGGTCGCGCTGGCCAAAGCCGCGCAGGCCGATGCCGGTCTTGAGGTAGTCCATCTCCTGCAGGTAGTTCATCCAGCGGGTATCGATGACGCGCAGCATGACCTGGGTGTTGAGCTCGCGCATCAGGTCCTCGCCCAAGCGCTCGGCCTTCATGTTGTAGCACTTCTCTACGTAAGCCAGGACATCGGCAGCCAGGGCCTCATAATCCTCGTCGGGGAACTTCGGCGTATCGATGTGGCCGGTGAGCTCCACAACCCACTTGCGCAGACCCTCCAGGTCGCGCTCGCCATCGTGGCTGTCCTTGGTGCAGAACTCCTGCACGCAGCGGTACACGGTGTCGTGCATGACCTCGGTGATGTGGTCGGTCAGGTCCTTGCCGTCCAGAATCTTATTGCGCTCGGCGTAGATGACCTGGCGCTGCTTGTTCATGACGTCGTCGTACTCAAGGACGCTCTTACGCATGGAGAAGTTGATGCTCTCGACCTTGTGCTGGGCGCTCTCGACGGCCTTGGAGATGATCTTGTGCTGAATGGGCATGTCGTCGCCCATGTCGGCCGTGACCATCATCTTGGAGACGCGGTCCATCTTGTCGCCGCCAAACAGGCGCATGAGGTCATCCTCGAGCGACAGGTAGAACTGGGTCTCGCCCGGGTCGCCCTGACGGCCGGAACGGCCGCGCAGCTGGTTGTCGATACGGCGGGACTCATGGCGCTCGGTGCCGATAACGGTCAGGCCGCCGGCGGCAAGCACGCGCTCGCGCTCGGCCTTGCAGGTCTCCTTGGCCTCGGCGTTAAACTGCTCGAGCTGCTCGGGCGTCACGTCCTCCATGGTCAGGCCCTCGTACTCCAGGCGCTCGCGCACCAACTCGTCGGGGTTGCCGCCCAGCAAGATGTCGGTACCACGACCGGCCATGTTGGTGGCAATGGTCACGGCGCCGTAGCGTCCGGCCTGGGCCACGATATGGGCCTCGCGCTCGTGGTGCTTGGCGTTGAGGACCTCGTGCGTGATACCGCGCTTAGTGAGGGCGGCGGACAGCTTTTCGGAGCTCTCGATGGAGACGGTACCCACCAGGACCGGCTGGCCCTTGGCGTGACGACGCTCAACGTCGTCGGCAACGGCGTTGTACTTGGCCTGAATGGTGCGGTACACCAGGTCCTCGTGGTCAACACGCTGCACGGGTTTGTTGGGGGGAATGACCTCGACGGGCAGCTTGTAAATCTCGCGGAACTCAGCGTCCTCGGTGAGTGCCGTACCGGTCATGCCGGAGAGCTTGTCATACAGGCGGAAGTAGTTCTGCAGGGTGATGGTGGCAAGGGTCTGGTTCTCCTCGCGCACGAGCACGCCCTCTTTGGCCTCGATGGCCTGATGCAGGCCCTCGGAGTAGCGGCGGCCCTCCATGATGCGACCGGTGAACTCGTCGACGATCTTGACCTCGCCGTTGGTGACCACGTACTGCTTGTCGCGGTGGAACATGTACTGGGCCTTCAGCGCCTGCTGCAGGTGGTTGACCAGCTGGCCGGAGAGATCGGCATAGATGTCATCGATACCCAGGCGGCGCTCAATCTTCTTAAGGCCGCGCTCGGTGGCGGCAATGGTGTGCTTGGCCTCGTCCATGACATAGTCGCCCGTGGGCTCCACGTCCTCGGTGGCGGTGAGCATGTCGTGCGAGACGTCCTCGCCGCGCTCAAGGCCGCGCACGGCGCGCGCGAAGTCCTTGTAGGTGCTGGCGGACTTGGTGCCGGCGCCCGAGATGATGAGCGGCGTTCTGGCCTCGTCGATCAGGATGGAGTCGACCTCGTCGACGATGGCGTAGTTGTGGCCGCGCTGCACACGCTGCTCGGGGCGGGTGACCATGTTATCGCGCAGGTAATCAAAGCCGAACTCGGAGTTGGTGCCGTAGGTGACGTCGGCCTGGTAGGCCGGGCGCTTGAGCTCGAGCGGCATGTTGTTCTGGAGCAGACCGACTGTCATGCCCAGGTACTTATAGATGCGGCCCATCCACTCGGAGTCACGCTTGGCAAGGTAATCATTGACAGTAACGACGTGCACGCCCTTACCGGCGATAGCGTTGAGATAGCCGGCCAGCGTGGAGACGAGGGTCTTGCCTTCGCCGGTCTTCATCTCGGCGATATGGCCCTCGTGCAGCGCCATGGCGCCGATGAGCTGTACATCAAAGTGACGCATGCCCATGGTGCGCTTAGAAGCTTCGCGCACGGTGGCAAAGGCCTCGGGGAGCATGTCGTCGAGCGACTCGCCGTTGGCGTAGCGCTCACGGAACTTATCGGTCTGGGCGCGGAGCTCCTCCTCGGTCATCTTCTCAAACTGGGGCTCAAGACCGTTGATCTTGTCGACGATCTTGTAGTAGCGCTTGAGGTCCTTATCGGATCCAAAGGACAGCAGCTTTGACATGAATCCCATGTGGTTTTCCTTTTTGGCCATCGCCCGCGGCATGAAACCTTGGACGAGTTAAACACAGATATTTGTACTTTAGCCAAACAAGGCGCCGCCTATGCGGTCGACACGCTCGACCACGTAATAACTACGACAGCCTGCCAAAAAGGGACTGGTTTATTTTGGCAGCTTTTATCTGGGAAAACGCCGTCTCTCTGCCATTTGGTGCAAACCAACCTGTCCCCTTCGCACCAACCTGGTGCAATGGGGACAGGTTGGTTTGCACCAATAAAAAGATAAAGGCCGCGCACCCAAATGGATGCGCGGCCCTTTTGCCATGAATGCGAGTGTTTCCGCGGCGAGCTATTTACTCAGCAGCCTCGGTGGTCTCGGCCTCGGCAGCGGCCTCCTCGACGGGAGCCTCTGCGGGAGCCTCGGCGGCCTGCTTGGCAGCCTCCTCGGCAAACTTAGCGGCACGCTTAGCCTTCTCGGCAGCCTTAGCCTCAGCGGCGGCCTTGCGAGCAGCCTCGGCCTCAGCAGCCTTGGCGGCCTTAGCAGCCTTGGCCTCCTCGGCCTTCTTGAGCTGAGCGGCAGCGGCGCCACCGAACTTGTCGGCGAAGCGCTGGACGCGTCCACCGGTGTCGACGAACTTCTGCTGGCCGGTGTAGAACGGGTGGCACTCGTTGCAAAGCTCGACCTTCATCTCGGACACGGTAGCGTGCGTCTTGAAGGTGTTGCCGCAGGAGCACGTCACCGTGCACTCGACATACTGGGGATGGATACCCTGCTTCATGGTAGGACTCCTTATTGGTCAGGCGCTGGTTACCGATCAGCGCATAAGGCGTCTTGGTTTCCGACCAAGACAACAAACTCGGCTATGGTACCACGGCGTCGAGCGTCCCACAAAAGGTTCACGGTCTTTGCGTTGCGCATCGCGCCCAAGGCACAGCAGACGACACGACGAATCGCGGCAAACGGGTGCCTTTGCCCCTTCTCCCATGTTGCAGACGTGTAACGCCGCAGCAAAGGTGCCCCTTTTGGCGCCAGACAGGTACAATGATGAACACTGTACCGTAGCGGAGCGCCGCCGCGCGCCGCCAACACGCGAAAGGGTTTCCCATGGCCGAGATCTCGTCCTCCCGCATCGTCATCACCGTCCTTGGCAAGAACCGCCCCGGTATCGTCGCCGGCGTCACCCGTGTTCTGGGCGAGGCCAACGTCGACATCCGCGACATCACGCAGTCCATTATCGAGGACATCTTCACCATGACCATGCTGGCCGACACCGCCGAGTCCAAGCTCGACTTCGCCGAGTTGCAGAAGGCCCTGGCCGAGGCCGGCGAGCTTTCGGGCGTCAACGTGTCCATTCAGCGCGAGGACGTCTTTAACTTTATGTACCGCCTGTAGCGAACAAGCCGCTCGGGGCAGCTTGACGTCATATCGTCCAAGCGCGCCGCCCCAAAGCGGACCGGAGAGGAGTGCGCATGGCCTACGACGCCAAGAAAATCTACTACCGCTTCGACGATCACCTGAGCCGCCTGGTTCTGGATTACGAGGCGAGCCGTCAGATTTCGCCCGAAAGCGAAAACCTCTACCACGGCCTGCCGACCGCCCCGTACGACGAGGGCTTGTTCGAAGAACACAACGTCAAGCGCGGCCTGCGCAATGCCGACGGCTCGGGCGTGGTCGCGGGCCTTACCCGCATCTCAGATGTGCATGGCTACAACAAGGTCGACGGTAAGGTCGTGCCCGATCAGGGCAAACTCACGCTTCGTGGCTACAGCATCGAGGATCTGGTCAACAACGCCCAGGCCGAGAATCGCTACGGCTACGAAGAGGTCGCCTATCTGCTCATTACGGGCTCTCTGCCCACCAAGGAAGAGCTTGACGGTTTTTGCGAACGTCTGGGTGCTTTTAGGCACCTGAGCGACGAATACGTCCGCGAGTTCCCCATGACCACGGTGTCGTCGAGCATCATGAATGTGCTTCAACGCGCCGTGCTGCTGCTCTACGCCTTCGACGCCGAGCCCGACGCCATTACACCCGAGCACGAAATCGACGTCGCCATCTCCATGCTCGCCCGTCTCCCCCGCATCGCCGCCTTCGCGCATATGGCCTCGGTCGCCAAGCGCCGCGGCTCCGAGGTTCATGTACCGCACCCCACACCCGGCCTCTCAACCGCCGAAACCATCCTGCAGGTCCTACGCGGCGGCATGGCGTTCACTCACGATGAAGCGATGCTGCTCGACGTGATGCTCATGCTGCATGCCGAGCACGGCGGCGGCAACAACTCCACGTTTGCCTGCCGCGTGCTGTCCTCCTCGGCCACCGACCCGTATTCCGCCTACGCCGCGGCTATCGGCTCGCTCAAGGGTCCGCGCCACGGCGGCGCCAACGCCAAGGTCGTGTCCATGCACGAGGACATCCGTGCGCATGTCTCCAATTGGGAGGACGAGGACGAGGTCGCAGCCTACCTGGGCAAGATTCTCGACAAGCAGGCCTTCGACGGCACGGGTCTCATCTACGGCATGGGCCACGCCGTCTACACGCTGAGCGACCCGCGTGCCGAGGTGTGCCGCCGTTACGCGCGCACACTTGCCGCCAAGAAGGACCTGGGCGATGAGTTCGCGCTCATCGAGCGTATCGAGCGCCTGGCACCGCAGGTGATGCGCGACCACGGCATGACCAAGCCCATCTGCGCCAACATCGACCTGTACACAGGCTTTATCTACAAGATGCTCGGCGTACCCGAGACGCTTTTTACGCCGCTATTCGCCGTCGCCCGCATGGCCGGCTGGTCGGCACACCGCATGGAAGAGCTCTTCTGCGCACACCGTATTATTCGCCCGGCCTATCGTCCGGTGATCGAGCCGCTGGAGTACAAGCCGCTCGCCGACCGCTAGGACGCGGACCGTTATAGAACTCAAGCGTGGCCAGGGCATCACCGCCCTCGGCCACGCTTTTTATGCCAGCAGAAAGGACTGCATCAAATGATTGTTTTTTCCGATATGGATGGAACGCTGCTGACGAGCGATAAGCAGATGAGCGATGCCACCTGGGCGATGCTCGACGACCTTGCGCGCCGCGGTATTGAGTTTGTACCCTGCACGGGACGTCCGCTGTCGGGCATCTTTGAACCCATCCTCGCCCATCCCGCCGTGCACTATGCCGTTTGCGCCAATGGCGCCAGCGTCTGGCAGCTCGACGACGATGTGCCCAACGATGCCTCGCGCGCCACGCGCATATTGAGCCGTCCGCTCGATCGCGGCATTGCCCATCGCATCCATCGCATCGCCGCCGGCCACGATGTGACCTTCGATATCTTCGCGGACGGGCAGTGCTTCCTCCCCCGCTCGCTCTACACGCGCCTGGATGAGTTCTGCGGCGGCGACCCCCACATCGCGGCCTCGCTCAAGCGCACACGAACGCCGATTGACCTGGATATCGACAGCAAGATCGACGAGGTCGAGACGCTCGAGCGCATCGCCATGTACTGGCACGACCCGGACGATCGCGACGCCATCGCGGCGGAGCTCGACACGCTCGGAGGCATTGAGGTCACGCGTTCGTACGCCATGAATATCGAGGTCATGGGCGCGGGCGCTACCAAGGGGACGGCCCTCACGTGGCTATGCGAGCACCTGGGCGAGCGTCTCGCCGACGCCTGGGCGTTCGGCGACAACATCAACGACATTCCCATGCTGCAGGCAGCAGGCCACGGCATGGCCATGGTCAACGGCGAGCCCGAAGACCGCGACGCCGCCGACGCCATCACCGAGTTCGACAACGACCACGACGGCGTCGCCCGCACCATCATGGCCGCCCTCGCCTAGTCATTGGCCAATCACTGGGGACGTTCTTGAATGACTAGTCGTTGGGGACAGTCTTCGCGAAAAAGCTGCAAGGACTGTCCCCCACTGCCGGCAGCAAAGGAACGTCCCCATCTGCCGGATTAAGCGAGACTCTCCAACACGCGACGGAGCTCCTGCTGGACGGCGTGGTCGCGATTACAACCCACCACGCGATCGGCCACCGCCTTGAGCGCGGGGCGCGCGTTTTCCATCGCGCAGCCCGTGCCGACAAAGCGAATGATCTCGTAGTCGTTCATCGAGTCGCCAAACGCCATGACCTCGTCGCGTTCGAGGCCATAGTGCTCCATGAGCTGCGCGATGCCCGAGGCCTTCGACACGCCGGGCTGCATGGCATCAATCCACGCGTTACCCGAAGGCGCAAAAGTAAAGAGCTGACCGAGTTCGCGCTGCAGCACGTAGGCGCTGTCCATAACGGCACCGTCGTCGCAAAAGATACTCGCCTTGATGATATTTACGCTGGGATCGGGCAGCTCCCAAATGCGTTCGGCATTGGGAAGGTCCTTATCGACCTCGCGCACGAACTTGCACTCGTCATCGAGCAAGAAGGACTTGGTTCGGTCAAAAAGCGCAAGATGCAGATTGGGAAACGTCCTGACGGCTTGGGCGAGCCTTCGAATCGCCAGGTGCGAATACACCTCACGGTCTACCATCTTGCCGTCGGCGAAGACCTGGGCACCGTTAGCGGCGACAAAGTCCATCTTGTCGCGAACGGGCGCAAAGAACTCGCACAGGCGATCGTAGCGACGACCTGACGATGCGGCGAAATGCATGCCATGCTCGCGTAGCGCCAGAATCAGTTCGTAGGTCTCGGGAGGCACCTGGCCGTTTTCGTCAAGCAGTGTGCCGTCCATATCGGATGCAATCAGTTTAAACATAGAAAAGCTCCCTTCGGGCTTGTTGGAATCGAACGTGTATCCGATTCCAACGTACCCAAAGGGAGCTCAAATAAGACTCCGCGGGCGTAAACGTTACAAGGACCTGGCAAATAGCTCACACATGCCAGAGGTCCTACGGTCGCGGTGCCAGGCGACACGCCACCCCGACGGCCAGTCGTTTAAGAACGCCCCCGATGACTAGTCGGCGTAGGTGAAGGTCGTGACGTCGAACATGCCCTCGGGGCGAATGCGGAGCGTCGGGATCACCGGCAGGGGCAGGAAGATGATGCCCATGATGGGGTCGAGCGGCGGCTCAATACCCATAGCGCGTGCCTTGACCATAAAGTCGTCGTGCTGCGCGGCAACGTCCTCGGCCGTGCCTTCGCTCATAAGGCCACCGAGCGCCAGCGGAATGCGCGCCACGACCTCGCCGTTGCGCACCAGCACGTGACCACCTTGGCCCACGGCCTCGACAGCAGCCATCATATCGGCGGCGTTGTCGCCCACCACGCACACGTTGTGCGAGTCGTGGCCGATCGTGGAGGCAATGGCGCCACCCGTGATGGTGAAACCGCGCACCCAGCCGCGACCGATGTGCTTGCCGACAAGACCCAGGCCCACAGGACCATCACCGTCGGCGCCCTCGGCCTGCAGCGACGCGCCGCGGCCGTGGCGCTCGATCAACATAATGCGGCGCAGGCCCTCGGCGTTCTCGGGGCGAACCATGCCCGTGATGGCCTTACCCGGCACCACGTCAATCACGGCCTCGCCCGGCTTAAAGGCATAGTCGAATACGTCGAGCGAAAGCTTCGGCAGCTTAACGGAGGCGCGCAGCTCGTCGGCAAGGGCCGCAACCTCGGCCATCTCGGGTGCGATCTCGCCCACAAAGGTGCCGTCCTGCGCCACCAGGGCACCGGCGGCATAAACACGATGCGGAGCCGTGGCAAACGTCAAGTCATTGAGCACCAGCAGGTCGGCACGCTTGCCCGGGGCAATCGCACCACGGAGCTCGTGCGGGTCGCGGCAGCCGTGATCCAGGCCAAACGCCTCGGCCGTAGAGAGGGACGCCATAGAGATAGCGACCACGGGGTCGATACCGGCCTCAATCGCCACGCGGCAGGCATTGTCGATCATGCCGGTCGCAAGCGCATCGGAAGGGGCGCGGTCGTCAGTCGCAAAGCAGCAGCGGCGGGCGCGCGCGGGATTCTCCAGCAGCATCGGCGACAGGTTGGCCAGGTCATGGCTGCACGTGCCCTCGCGCAGCATCACGTACATGCCGCGAGATAGCTTGTCGAGTGCCTCCTCGGGAATCGTCGACTCGTGGTCGGCGATAATGCCAGCCGCGGCATAGGCGTTGAGGTCCTTGCCGGCAACGAGCGGGGCGTGACCGTCAACCTGTTTGGACGGCGTCTGGTTGGCAGCGTCGATACGAGCGCAGGTCTCGGGATCGGCCATAAAGACGCCCGGCAGGTTCATCATTTCGCCCAGACCAAAGACATCACCCGGATATTCGGCAAAAAACGCCTGCATATCGGCAGCAGTGATGACGGCACCAGCCTGCTCGTCGGGCAGTGCGGGCACGCACGAGGGCATCATGTACTTGATGGAAATAGGAGCACGACGACCGTCCTCAATCATAAAGCGCAGGCCGTCCAAGCCGGAAACATTAGCGATCTCGTGGCTGTCGGCAATAGCGGTAGTGGTACCGCGCGTCGCCGCCATGCGCGCATACTCGGCAGGACGGATGTTCGAGGACTCAATGTGCAGATGTCCGTCGATAAAGCCGGGGGCGAGATAGCGGCCCTGGCAGTCAATGACCTCGGTCGCCTCGTAGGTGCCGGCGGCATCGTCGCGACCGTCGTAGAGCACGCCGACGATTACGCCGTCCTTGACGGCAACGCTACCGGGCGCCACACGCTGGCCGTACACATCGACGATCTGCGCGTTGGCAAACAGCGTGTCGACGGGCACGCGACCCTCGGCGGCCTCGATCACAGACCTCATGACCTCAACGGACATACATACTCCTTTAACCGTAGAAAAAAGCTGCGGAGCGGACAGGCCTTCACCGCAGCAAACCAATAGCCATTGTATGCCCAAACGATGGGTCAACAATACGCCTCTCCGCTTAACGGCACACGCCGCTTGGCGCAATGGGGGCAGGTTACTTTGCACCAATGACAAGGAGTGTCCCAAAGTGCCGGCACAAAAGGAACGTCCCCAAGTGCCAACCACGGAAGCGCCGATGTTTTGGCATCGCCAGCGAGCGGGTCGCATTTGTGACAAGGTGACGTGAAACGAAAGGGCGCTGACCTTCTGGTCGCGCCCTTGAAGTTGAACGTCAGATTGTCCAAATGCGGCCCGCGCAGCGTCGGCCGGTCCGCCGTTCGGTAGAACGGCGGAACTAAATCAACTTGAAGCCCTTGCGCTTACCCACAGAAAGGGTGTCGCCCAGCTTGAGGGCGCTGGGATCGATGTTGTAGCTCTTGGGAGCCACGGCCTTGCCGTTGATCTTGACGCCACCGCCGTCGATATCGCGACGAGCCTGGCCGGCGCTCGCCGAAAGGCCCAAGTCCTTGAGCAGGCCGGCGAGGTAGATCTGGCCCTCGTCGTTGACGGTCAGCTCGACATGCTTCTCGGGGAAGTCGGCAAGCTGGCCCTCCTTGAACACGCGGTCGAACTCGGCCTGAGCCTCGTCTCCGGCGCCGGCGCCGTGGTAGGTGTCGCACAGGTCGCGGCCCAGAGCGCGCTTGAGCTCGTAGGGGTCGGCAGAACCATCGGCCAGGGCGGCGTCGATCTTGTCGACCTCGGCCGGGGTGAGCGAGCTGGCCAGACGATAGTACTTGCCGATCATCTCGTCGGGGATGGACATGGTCTTGCCGAACATATCCTTGGGAGCGTCGGTCAGGCCGATGTAGTTGCCATAGGACTTGGACATCTTGCGCACGCCATCGGTGCCCTCGAGCAGCGGCATGGTGAGCGCGATCTGCGGCTCCATGCCCATCTTCTCCATGAGCTCACGGCCAGCGAGCAGGTTGAAGAGCTGATCGGTGCCGCCCATCTCGACGTCGGCCTTGATCTGCACGGAGTCGAAAGCCTGCATCACGGGATACAGGAACTCATGCAGGGCGATCGGCGTCTGAGACTGGTAGCGCTTGGTAAAGTCGTCGCGCTCGAGGATGCGGGCGACGGTGAACTTGGAGCACACCTGCAGCAGACCGGCCAGATCCATCGAAAGGATCCAGTCACCGTTGTGCACGATGGTGGTCTTCTCGGGATCCAGGATCTTCATGGCCTGGCTCACGTAGGTCTCGGCATTGGCCTCGATCTGCTCCTGCGAAAGCTGCGGACGGGTGGAATTCTTGCCCGAAGGGTCGCCAATCAACGCGGTACCGTTGCCGATGATGAGGGTGACGTTGTGGCCCAGGTCCTGGAACTGACGCATCTTGCGCAGCGGCACGGCGTGGCCCAGGTGCAGGTCGGGGCTGGTGGGGTCGACGCCGAGCTTGATGTTGAGGGGCTCGCCCTTCTCAAGCTTCTTGCGAAGGTCGGCCTCGGGAACGATCTGCGCGGCGCCCGAGGTGATGATACGCATTTGCTCGTCAACAGACAGCATTGGGTATCCTCCTTTTGCTATAGCACCCTCGCCGAAAACGGCGGTGCTGGAAGTCCATAAACTCTCTTATGATAACAAACTGACGCGACGCAGCACCTACGACAGGAAAATCCTCGTCCTGCCGCATGCGTCAATGGCAACTGGCAGACGTGTACCGTCACGCTCGACCAGATAGCGTACCTGCCGACGACGCAAGCAGTCGCGGCAACGAACCTGTCCCGTCGCATCGGTGGCGCAGACGCCCTCGGCGGTCAGCAGGCAGTGCTCGCACACCATAAGCTCGGAACGGTCGGCGTCGACCGGACCCAAGACGCCGGGTTCAGCGGCCAGTTCGGCAATACGCTCCGCATCATTGCCGAGCAACTCCGCCGGCAAGCACACCCGCCCCGCACCGAGTCCGCGCAGCCAGGTAAGCGTGGCCCGATTCGCGCAGAACACCGGCGCCGCCACGTCAAACGTCACGCCCAGCTCGCGAGCGATCACCACCTGTCCCAGGTTGCGGCAGACGACGCGCCCGGCACGCTGTATCAGTGAGCGGGTCCAGTCAGCGTCACCCGTGCGGCACACCTCGTCAAGCACCACAACGGCGTCGGACAAATCAAGTTCTCCGCGCGGGTCGGCATCCATCAGCTGCCAAGCAAAAACCATACGAGTGGGAACCGCGCACTCCACCAACTCCGTGGACGCACCGCCATCCACCGCAACGTCCTCAAAGGGCAGCACCTCAACGGCACGCGCAACGGGCGCAATCGCATCCGCCTCGGCCCGCATGCGCTCCAACACCGCCGCCGTCTGATCCAACACGCCGGCGCTGCGAATCAGGTATACCTCGCAGCCCGCGTCGACCTTACGCTTGCAATGGACAACGATGCGCTCCCCCGCCGCGGCATCCACCGGGCAGGGAACTTGCGGCCAGCGTTTAGGTACATCGGGCCGAGCGTCGGCGCCCGGGTAAAACCTGATCTCGAGCGTATCGCCCGCCGCCACGGCGGCGTCGAGCTCAACGGTCACCTCTTCGTGGCCCACAGCGACCAAGCGCCCCACACGCACGCCCTGGTTGATCGCGCGTTCAAAACTCATAAGCTCCGCACCCGAGCGGCCTCGCAAATACGCGTCGGTAAACCCGCGGTTAAACGACCTTCCCAGTTCACGCTCGAGCGCCAGCACGGCATCGGGATCCCACGCGCCATCGCGCAGCATATCGAGCGCCCGGCGCCACGCCCGCACCACGTTGTAGACGTAGTCGGGGTTTTTCATACGCCCCTCGATCTTGAGCGACGCCACCCCGGCAGCAACAAGCTCGGGTAAATGAGCAATGCCCAGATAGTCACGCGGGCAGAGCAGACGATCGCCTTCGACGGCAACGACGCTCTCCCCAGCCTCATCCACCAAATCGTACGCCAGACGGCACGGCTGCGTGCAGTCGCCACGCATCGCCGACCGTCCGCGCCGCAGGGCCGAAAACTCGCACGCACCCGAATAGCCAATGCATATGGCGCCATGGCAGAACACCTCGATGGGCACACCGGTAGCGCAGAGCGTCGCAATCTCTGCCACGGTCAGCTCGCGCGCCGTCGTCACGCGCTCGACCCCCAGCTCGTCAGCCGCCAAACGCACGGCGCCCTTGCTATGGACGCCCGCTTGGGTGGACAGATGAATCTCGACCCCCGGAATTGCCGCATGCAGCGCGCAGGCCAACCCGGCATCGGCCACAATCAGAGCATCGGCGCCCAGCTCCAGTGCATGAGCTCCCAGCGCCACCGCATCGGACAGCTCATCGTCAAACACGAACACGTTGAGCGTCACGTACACGCGCACGCCATGGGCATGCGCCACGGCGCAGCCGCGCGCAAACTCGTCATCCGTAAAACCATGCGCGCTCACGCGGGCGTTAAAGCCGCCCAACCCCGCATAGATGGCATCGGCGCCCGCGGCGATGGCCGCAAGCATCTGGTCGAGCCCGCCCGCCGGCGCCAGCAGCTCGGGCAGCGCCGCACCGGCAGCATCCAATCCAGTCTCGTATTGTCCGCTCGGCCCCATCGCCCGAATCGCCATCGGCAAACTCCTTACCAAGGTATGCATTCACTCTGAAAAATGCCGTCTTCCAGCATACACGAGGCATCGCGCGCCCCGTTTGGTTTATCGTGTAATAACTTATGTCCATCCTGCCTCGACGGCACATCCGCCGCCCGGCACGACATACCTGGAGGTCAATATATGGGTCCTCGCCAACGACAGGGACGCAGCCGTTCAAAGACGCATGCTCTGCCCATAATCCTGCTCTCGTTTTTGGGCTTTCTGCTGATTGCGGGCGTCGCGTTTGGCATCGGCATGGTCGGCAACGTCAACCGCTGGCTGTCCGATCTGCCCGACTACACCGACGCCAACGCGTATCTGGTAAGCGAGCCCACCGAGATCGTCGACTGCAACGGCAACAAGATCGCGAGCTTCTACACGCAAAACCGCAAGTCCATCACCAAGGACAAGGTCTCCCCCTACGTGCTACAGGGCACCGTTGACGTCGAGGACGAGCGCTTCTACGAGCACGGCGGTATCGACCTGTGGGGTATCGCGCGTGCTGCGGTGGCAACCCTCGGCGGCGGGCACGAAGGCGCCTCGACTATCACCCAGCAGCTGGTGCGCAACACCATCCTGCAGGAGGAGCAGTTCGACTCGACCATCGAGCGTAAGGTGCGCGAGGCCTACATCGCCGTAAAGATGGAGGACATGTACTCCAAAGACGAGATCCTCATGATGTACCTCAACACCATCTATTACGGTCACGGCGCCTACGGTATTGAGGCCGCCGCCGAGACCTACCTGTCCAAGAGCGCCGCAGACCTCACCCTGAGCGAGGCCGCGCTGTTGATCGGCCTTCCCAACTCGCCCTCGCAGTACGACCCCACGGTCAACCCCGACCTGGCGCTGTCCCGTCGCAACAAGGTCCTCGACAACATGCTGCGCCTGGGCCACATTACGCAGGAGGAGCACGATGCCGCACAGGCCGAGCCCATCACCCTCAACGTGACCGAAATCTCGGGCAGCGGCGTTGACGTATACTCGCAGCCCTACTTTGTCGCCTATGTTAAGCAGCTGCTGGAGCAGGAGTTCTCGACCGACGTGCTCTTTAAGGGCGGCCTGACCGTCAAGACCACCATCGACCCCACGATGCAGCAGGTGGCAGAGAATGCCGTTCGCGAGCAGCTCGACACGCTCTCGCTCGACGGCCTGGACATGGGCATGGTCGTCGTCGACCCCAAGACCGGCTACATCAAGTGCATGGTGGGCGGCTACGATTACAACGCCGACGAGAACCACGTAAACCATGCCACGGCCAAGCGTCCCGTCGGCTCCACCTTTAAGGCCTTTACGCTGGCAACTGCCATCCAAAACGGCATGAACCCCAACGTCACCCTCAACTGCAACTCGCCGCTCAAGGCCAAGGGCACCACGACCGAGGTCCAAAACTACGCCAACCATAGCTATGGCAACATCACGCTTAAGCAGGCGACGGCATACTCCTCCAACACCGGCTACATCCAGGTGGCGGAAGCCGTCGGCAACAGCAAGATCATCTCGCTCGTCAAAAAGCTCGGCATCGATCCCGCCAAGGACAACATCGAGGACGTTCCCGTCATGACCCTCGGCACCGGCTCGATCTCGCCGCTCGAGATGGCCGCCGCCTACGCGACGTTTGCCAACGGCGGCTACTATCGCCAGCCGATCGCCATCACCGAGATTGACTCTCGTACCGGTTCGGTGCTGTACCAGCACACCGACAATCCCTCACAGGTACTTACCGAGGGCGAGGCCGCCGCGGTCACCGATGTTCTGTCCGGCGTCATGAAGGGCGGCGGTACGGGTGCTGCCGGCGCCCTGAGCGTCAACCAGCCCTATGCCGGCAAGACGGGCACCACCGACAACACCACCAACCTGTGGTTCTGCGGCTATACCCCGCAGCTGGCGTGCGCCCTGTGGACCGGCTATTCCGCGGGCGAGATTCCCATCCAAAAATACGGCACAGACCTGCTGGGCGACAGCACCAACCTGCCTGTCTTTAAGCGGTTTATGAACACCGTTCTGACCGGTACCGAGCGCGAGGAGTTTGCGACCGGAACGGCGCCCACCTACAAGAACAACAGCGTCTGGAAGTTCTACGGCACCAACAACACCAAGAAGACGGAGAACGACGACAAGGACGAGAACGAGGACGAAGAGGAAACCACCACAACGACTACCACGACGACCACGACCACCGAGACCACGGGCGGCGACACCACCGGCGGCACCGGTGCGACCGGTGGCTCGACGGGCGGCTCCACTGGTGGTTCGACCGGCGGCGATGGCGGCACGCCTACGCCTACGCCTACACCCACTCCCGACCCCTCGCCCACGCCTGACGATACGGTTGGCTAGAAATTCATCCGGCCATTAGCAACAAGGCCCCCGAGCAGCTTATTAAAGTGCTCGGGGGCCTTTTAGTTTAAAGCGACCTGGTGGACGGCCTTTATACCGGCAAACAATATAGGGGGTACCGACCAACGTCGATACCCCCTTACAAGCCACCATGTCACGCACACAGTGCCGAGCGCACGACCCGCACGCCTACTTGCGAGAATTGCTCAGCTTATTGATCAGCGCCTCGAGACGCTCGCCGTCCTCGGCCGTCTGGGCAATAACCAAAATCGTATCGTTGCCGGCAAGCGAGCCAAGCACATCGGGCAACTCTGCCGCATCAACGGCGGCGGCGATGCCGGAAGCCGTACCAGGCTGAGCCTTGATCATAACCAGATTATCGGTGCGCAGAACGCCCGTTACGAGCTCGGAAACCATACGCTGCAGGTGCAGGTCCTCTGCCAGAACATAGATGCCCTCAGGGAGCTTACGCAGCCCCATGTCGGCAATATCGCGAGAGACAGTCGCCTGCGTGCAATCAAAGCCCATAGCGCGGAGCTCATCGACCAGCACGCGCTGCGTGCGGACGTCCTTATTGCGCACAATATCTCTAATGGCATCCTGGCGCCCATTGCGTTTTTTAGCCATACAAACCCTCTCTCCAAAAGATGGCGGAGACAATCAATCAGTGATTGAATAGTTTAACGCTATTTGAAGGCTTTTGTGTATAAGAACGCATTTCGAAACAATTCTATGCAAGTTTGTTTCGAAATGAGCCGTTTAGGCGGTTTTTGCGCCCGTCCGGTTAAGAAAAGCTGCCAGATGCGTACACATCACGCAGCGCGCGGGCTTGGCGCTGGCGATCGGCCCAAACAACAGACCGAGCCCCCGATGGTTATCCTTGAGCGCGGCGACCATCTGACGGGTTCGAGGCGCATCGAGCATATCACGCATGCGGGCGGAACGCTCGATTGACGACACCCCATGCGGGCTCAGACACAAATTCTCGATGCAGGCGACCAGTCCGGCAAAGTAGAACTTTTGGCTTGCCAGCTTGAGCCGACCACCGCTGTCTGCTTCCGAGAGTGAGTCCGCAAGCTCGTCGAGCGCTCGAGTGTCATCGGATACCTTGGCATACATGGTGGGATCAAAGGCATCTGTAAGTTTAGGTGCCGCCGTGTGGAAACAAGCATCGCCGCAGCCGGACACGCATCGTGTCTGCGAAAGCGCGCATGCCATAAACCCAACTGTGCGAAACACCTTGTCGCACAAAAGGCATGCCTCAAACAGCGAGCGGCTGTACATCACACCAGAGGTCTGAACGACTAGGCCGCCTAAAATCAACTGAGGCAGCCCGGCCACCATCGAAGATTTGCTATCAATGGAAATATGAGCAGCATCCAAGACGCGCGAATGGCGCTCTCGATGTGCATCATAGCGGTCGAGCGACACCGTGGGGAGCACTATGTCTGCCGTAGTATCGCACGCGATATTGACCATCTTGGAAAGGGACTGCGGAGCAAACCACTCATCGGCGTTCATAGCGATGATTTGAGAGCCGCGCGAGGCAGCAAAACCGGCACGAAGACAAGCGCCGCGCTTCGCGTCCTCGACGTCAATCAAATCAATATGGATGTCCCTGTCGGCAGCAACTTGAAGCGAATGGCGCACACCGGGCGCAGCATCGCGGCAGACAACGACAATCTGCAAATCGTAGAGGTCTTGGTTCTGGATACTCTCGAGCGCACGCATCGCATAGCTGGGCGAACCTTCTACCACAAGGATCACCGAAAGTCGCGGATGCGAGCCACGTCGAACCAAGTTATCCGTCCTCTCGACAGCAGTGAATCAAACTGTCGTTCATGGTACACCCCGGCAATAAAAGCAATGAGACACCGGTTGTATTGCACGCCAAGAACAGATGTTGCACACGCGCAGCCCACAGATGACAGGTGCCGACGCACGACGCGCCGAGCCCTCCCCTAGTCGAGCACGACAAGCTCGGCGGGATCGTAATCCACGCCCATAAACGTAAGGCCGCAGGCAGGAGCCGTGGGGCCCGCAGCGGTACGGTCGCAAGCATCGATGACCTCGCGCATCCACTCGGGTTCACGGCGATGCATGCCAATCTCGACAAGCGTGCCCACGATCGTGCGGACCATCGAATGCAGAAACGCATTGCCCTCGATGGTAAACGTCAGGATGTCCTCGCCAAACGCAACCTCATGGCCAAACTCGGCACGCATCACGCAGCGGTGCGTGGGCTTGCCCACGGCAGACGCCACCTTGCAAAAGCTCTTGAAGTCCTGCTCGCCCAGCAGCGCGGGACAGGCCGCAGACATCGCCTCAACATCCAATGGGTAGCGATGCCACCACACCGCACCGCGCGAAAGCACAGGGCGCGCGTCGCGATCGGCAATACGGTACGTATACGTACGGGAACGCGCATCAAAGCGTGCAGAAAAGCCTTTACGGGCCTTGTAGACCTCGTTTATGGCGATATCTTTGGGCAGGAGGGCATCCATGGCCCTCAGCCACCTACGGCGCGTCAAAGCCAACTCAGCGTCCGTTACGGGCACGCTGATAAACTGTGCCACCGCATGCACGCCGGCATCGGTACGTCCCGCACACGTCAGGTCGATCGGACGGCGCAGGAGCGTCTCAATAGCTCGACGTAGCTCACCCGCAACCGTCGTCTGTCCCGGCTGCTCGGCAAATCCGCTATACGACGAGCCATCATAGGCCACGCGAAATACGAGTGTGGCGTCAAGCTCGGAAATCGAATTGAAATCAGACGGCGCAGTCATGGGCGCTCCCAACAAACAAGCAACGGTATCGCGACAAAAAAAGAGGGGTACGCGAACGTACCCCTCGAATATAGCCTATGCAGACGGATTGTCTACTCAGCGGTCTCCTCAGCAGGAGCCTCCTCGACAGCCTCGACCTTCTTGGGAGCAGCGGCCTTCTTGGGGGCCGGAGCAGCCTTCTTAGCCTTAGGCGTGCAAGGCTCGGTGACGAGCTCCATGATAACGATGGGAGCGTTGTCGCCCTTGCGGTTACCGAGCTTCATGATGCGGGTGTAACCGCCGTTGCGGTCCTGCCACATGCCCTGAGCAGCCTTGTCGAAGATCTCGGCAACGAGCTGCTTATCGCCGAGCTTGGCGATAGCCAGACGACGAGAGTGCAGGTCGCCCTTCTTGGCCCAGGTGATGATCGGATCGACGACCGAACGCAGCGCCTTAGCGCGGGTCTCGGTGGTCTTGATGCGGTCGTTCTCGAAGAGGGCCTTAGCAAGGCTCTTCTTCATGGCCTTGGTGTGGCTCGCATCGGTGCCGAGCTTCAGGCCCTTCTTAACGTTATGACGCATGGTCTAGTTTCTCCTCAAATATGCGAAGCATTAAGCCTTCAGGCTCAGGCCCATGGACTCAAGCTTGTCCTTCACTTCCTCGATCGACTTAACACCGAAGTTACGGATGTTGAGCAGATCGTTCTCCGAGAACTCAACGAGCTGACGGACCGAGTGAATGCTGGCGCGCTTAAGGCAGTTGTAAGAACGGACGGAAAGGTCCAGATCCTCGATCTGCTTGTCCAGCTCAGCGTTGTCGTTGGTGACCTCGGGAGCGAAGATCGAAGCCTCCTCCTCGACCTCGGGGGTCTCGGCAAGGTTCATAAAGGCAGCCATATGCTGGTTAATGATATTGGCAGCCTGGACCACGGCGTCGCGCGGGGCGATGGAGCCGTTGGTCTCGATCTCGAGGACAAGGCGGTCGTAGTCGGTGTGCTGACCGACACGGCAAGCCTCAACGAGCTTGGCGCAACGGGAAACCGGCGAGTACAGCGAGTCGACGTGGATCACACCGATGGGATCGTTGTCGCGTTTGTTGGCCTCGCCAGAAACATAGCCGCGGCCATAGCCGATGCGCATGCTCATGGTGAGATGGCCACCCTCGGTGAGCGTAGCGATGTGCTGCTCGGGGTTGACCAGCTCAAACTCGGACGGAATAAAGAAGTCCGCACCGGTGACCTCGCAGGGGCCGTCAACCGAAATGGTGGCGGTCGCCTCGTCGGTCGTGCCGAGAGCCCTGAAGACAAGACCCTTGACATTCAGGACGATGTCGGTGACATCCTCGACCATGTTAGGGATGGTCATGAACTCGTGCTGCGCGCCATCGATCTGAATAGCCTCGACGGCGGCACCCTCGAGCGAGGACAGAAGAACGCGACGAAGGGAGTTACCCAGCGTATCGCCGTAGCCACGCTCGAGCGGCTCGACGGAGACACGAGCAGACGTCTCGTTGATCTCTTCGACCTGAACCTGAGGCCTAATGAATTCTGACATGTATTACCTCCAGCCTCAGCAGCCCGGATGGACTACTTAGAGTAGAGCTCGACGATGAGCTGCTCGTTGATATCACCGCTGATCTGCTCACGCGTCGGCAGAGCGAGCACGTTACCAGACAGCTTCTCGATATCGACCTCGAGCCAGCCAGGGACCTCAAAGCGCTCGGAGGAAATCAGAGCCTCCTTGATGGGGAGGAGGTCACGGAACTTCTCGCCGACAGCGACGACGTCGCCGGCCTTGACGCGGTAGGACGGGATGTCCACGCGCTTGCCGTTCACGGTGAAGTGACCGTGACGGACGGACTGACGAGCCTCTTTGCGGGTGCGGGCGAAGCCAAGACGGAAGACGACGTTGTCGAGGCGAGACTCAAGAATGATCATGAGGTTCTCACCGGTGACGCCGTTCATCTTACGGGCCTTGTTGAAGTAGCCGTGGAACTGCTTCTCCAGAACGCCATAGATGAACTTGACCTTCTGCTTCTCGCGCAGCTGCATGCCGTACTCAGATTCCTTGCGACGGCGCTTGGGCTGACGGATAGATTCCTTCTTGCTGCTGTAACCGAGCTCAGCGGGATCGATCCCGAGCTGACGGCAGCGCTTAAGAACAGGAGTCCTGTCGATTGCCATATTGATACGATCCTTTCAGTTACACGCGGCGACGCTTCTTGGGGCGGCAGCCGTTGTGCGGAATGGGGGTCTTGTCCTGGATGCTCGAGACCTCGAGGCCAGCAGCCTGGAGGGAGCGGATGGCGGTCTCACGACCGGAGCCGGGGCCCTTGACGAAGACGGAAACCTTCTTCATACCGTGCTCCATGGCCTGCTTGGCAGCAGCCTCGGCAGCCATCTGGGCAGCGAACGGCGTGGACTTACGGGAGCCCTTGAAGCCCACCTGGCCAGCCGACTTCCAGGAAATGACGTTGCCCTGGGGATCGGTGATCGAAACGATCGTGTTGTTGAACGTAGAACGAATGTGAGCCTGGCCCACGGAAATGTTCTTACGGTCCGCGCGCTTCAGACGGGCAGCGCGAACGTTCTTCTTAGCAGTAGCCATCTATCTAGCGCTCCTTATTTCTTCTTCTTAGCACCGATCTGACGCTTCGGGCCCTTGCGGGTACGAGCGTTAGTGTGGGTGCGCTGGCCGCGGACCGGGAGGCCCTTGCGGTGACGAAGGCCGCGGTTGCAGCCGATGTCCATAAGGCGCTTGACGTTCTGGTTGCGCTCACGGCGGAGGTCGCCCTCAACCATGATCTGGTTCTTGTCGATATAATCGCGGATGGCGTTAACCTCATCCTCGGTGAGGTCCTTAACGCGCGTATCCACGTTAACGTTGCACTCGACGCAAATCTTCGTCGCAGTGGTGCGGCCGATGCCGTAAATGTAGGTCAGACCGATCTCAACGCGCTTCTCACGCGGGAGGTCGACACCATTAATACGGGCCAACGTAGTCTCCTCTCTTAACCCTGACGCTGCTTATGACGGGGGTTCTCGCAAATGACGAGGACCTTGCCATGGCGCCTAATGATTTTGCACTTATCGCACATCTTCTTGACCGAAGGACGTACCTTCATCGTTCTTCCTTTCGGTAGCGCTCAAACTACTTCCCTACTATCTACTCGCCCAGCCGCAGGCGTTTAAAACTATGGCTGGTCTTCACACACAATCCGACCGTAGGTTGAGCTAAGCCTGCAGTCGGAAATGGAGTGCGTGTATACGTGCCGCTATTTGTAGCGATAGGTGATGCGGCCGCGGGTCAGGTCGTACGGGGAAAGCTCCACGACAACCCTGTCACCGGGGAGAATACGGATGTAATTCATTCGGATCTTGCCAGAAATGTTGCACAGAACCGAATGACCGTTCTCGAGCTCGACCTTAAACATGGCGTTGGGCAACGGTTCCTTTACCGTACCCTCGAGCTCAATTGCGTCTTCCTTCTTCACAAGCAATCATCTTTCTCTAGAAAACGACAGCGATTGAGTATTCTACAACACGTATGCACGCATCGTAATAACTTCGTAATGGCTCCACAACTAAGTGGAACTTGTTACATTTCTCCGCCTTGGAGCGAACACCAAGCACCTTGGGCATCCGTGGTCAGAATCACCGGACCGTCATTGGTAATGGCGACGGTGTTCTCGTAGTGCGCGGCGGGCAGGTGGTCGTTGGTCGTAACAATCCAACCGTCGGAGCCCGTGCTCACATGGTTGGAACCCATCGTAACCATCGGCTCGATGGCAATGACCATGCCGGCCTGGAGGCGAACGCCCCTCCCCTTCTTTCCGTAGTTAGGAACGTTGGGGTCCTCGTGCATCACGCGGCCAATGCCATGGCCAACATAATCACGAAGCACGCCGTAACCGTGAGACTCGGCGAGGGACTGAACGGCATAACCGACGTCCCCGATATGGTTACCGGGAACAGCCTGCTCGATGGCAGCCTTAAGGCAATCGCGCGTGACCTCGCACAAAGCCTTGGCTTCGGGCGTGGGGGTGCCGACGAAAAACGTCCATGCGTTATCGCCGACCCAACCGTCGACAACGGCTCCCGTATCGATGGAGATGATATCGCCATCGCGCAGGATCATGTCAGGGTTGGGAATACCGTGGACCACGGCATCGTTGATCGATGCGCAAATGGTCCCCGGGAACCCGCCGTAACCCTTAAAGGCAGGGGTGCCGCCATGCATGCGGATAATCTGCTCCGCGAGCTGATCGAGCTCAAAAGTCGAAACGCCGGGGCGCACCATGGCTCCAACGTGGCGGAGCGCCATCTTAGATAGCGCTCCTGCCTTCTTCATCTGCTCGATTTGCGTTGCAGACTTAATCTTGATCATAGACCGAGAGCCTCTTTGACATCCCCGTACACGGTCTCGCGAGCCTGGTCACCGTTGACCGACTTGAGCAGACCCTGGCCACGATAGTAGTCGACGAGCGGGCTCGTGGACTTCTCGTAGACGTCGAGACGGTTCTTGATGGTCTCGGGCTTGTCGTCGTCGCGCTGATACATCTCGCCTGCGCACTTGGGGCAGGTGGCATCGGCAGCGGTGCCGGTGTAACCGCAGGCGCGGCAGGTGCGACGCGAAGACAGACGATCGATAATGACCTCGGGGGCCACATCGACCAGAAGGGCACAGTCGATCTCGCGACCCATGGCGGAAAGCTCGGAATCGAGCGTCACAGCCTGAGCGGTGTTGCGCGGGAAGCCGTCGAGGATGAAGCCCTGCTGGGCGTCATCGGCGGCAAGGCGCTCCTTGACAAGGTCGATCACGAGCTGGTCGGGAACGAGCTCGCCAGCGTCCATGTACTTCTTAGCCTGAATACCAAGCTCGGTGCCACCCTTGACGGCAGCACGCAGCAGGTCGCCCGTGGAAATATGGGCGACGCCAAACTCGGCGACGAGCTCCTGTGCGACGGTGCCCTTACCGGCACCCGGAGCTCCGAGCAATACGAGGTTCATGAGCAATCCTCCTCTAGCCTATTTAAAGAATCCATCGTAATCATACATCTTGATTTGGCCTTCGAGCTTATCGACCGTGTCGAGCACGACGCCGACCATGATGAGGATGGACGTGCCGCCAAATGCCTGGATCAGATGGTTACCCGTGAAGGAGAAGATGATCGAAGGCACGATGGCGATGAGCGCCAAAAAGACAGCGCTGGGAAGCGTGATCTTGTTGAGCGCGTTCTTGATGTAGGCCGCGGTAGCCCTACCCGGACGGACGCCCGGAATAAAGCCGCCCTGCTTCTTAAGGTTATCGGCCGTGTCATCGGGGTTGAACACCATGGAGGTGTAGAAGTACGCGAAGAACACAATGAGGACAACGTTAAGCACCCAGTTAAGCCAACCGGTCGAAAGCGCGGAGGCAACTGCCTGAATCCAGCCGATGCCGGGGAAGAACACGGCAATCTGAGCCGGGAAGTACAGCAGCGCCGAAGCGAAGATGATCGGCACGACACCCGCGGTGTTGACCTTGATGGGCAGGTAGGTGGTCTGGCCACCCATCATGCGACGGCCCACGACGCGCTTAGCGTAGGAGACCGGGATGCGGCGCTGGCCGCGCTCAAGGAAAACAATCAGCGGGATAACCAGCAGGATGATGGCGCAGATGATCACCATGGTGATGATGCCACCGGCGTTACCCTCGGTGCTGGAGAAGATAGCCTGCGGCAGACCGGCCATGATGTTCGCGAAGATGATCAGCGACATGCCATTGCCGATACCGCGCTGGGTGATGAGCTCACCAATCCACATGATCAGCATAGCGCCCGCGGTGAGCGTACCGACGATCATGAGGTCGAAGATGATCTCGGGAGCGCCGGCGCCATTAAAGCTGATGCCGAAGCTCTTAAAGAGGAAGAGGTAACCCACGGAGTTGAGGATTGCCAGAGCCAGGGTGAGGTAACGCGAATACTGCGTAATCTTGGTCTGACCGACCTCGCCCTCGCGGGCAAGCTCATGCAGGGAAGGCACGACGGCCTGGAGCATCTGGAGGATGATCGAGCTGGTGATGTAAGGCATGATGCCCAGCGAAAACACCGACACATAGCTCAACGCGCCGCCAGAGAAAAGATTCAGGAGGGCCATAGCACCTGCGGCGACCGAATTGTTATCGGTCGAGAAAAGGCCCAGCATCCCCTGGAAGGGAATGCCGGGCACAGGAACGTGCGCACCAATGCGGTACACGACGAGCATAGCTATGGTAAAAAGAATCTTTTCGCGCAATTCTTTGATGCGGAAAGCATTCTTAAGACCATTTAGCACGGCAGCTCGACCTTTCCGCCGGCGGCCTCGATCTTGGCCTGCGCAGAAGCGCTGACCTTGTCGACCTTGACCGTGAACTTCTTGGTGAGCTCACCATTGCCGAGCACCTTGACGGGCTCGAACTCGCTCTTGGTGATGCGAGCGGCCTTAAGAGCGGCACCGTCGATCACAGCGCCGTCCTCGAACTTGCGCTCGAGACGCTCAACGTTAACAGCGGTGTACTCGATACGACGGGGGTTGCGGAAGCCCGGAAGCTTGGGAAGGCGCATGGCCAGCGGAGTCTGGCCACCCTCGAAGCCGGCACCCTTGGTGCCGCCAGAGCGGGAACCCTGGCCCTTCTGACCGCGGCCAGAAGTGGTGCCGTGACCCGAAGAATTGCCACGGCCGACGCGCTTGCGGTTCTTGGTGGAACCGGGCGCGGGAGTAAGATCGTGAAGCTGCATTTGCTACTCCTCTACAATCTCGACAAGGTGCTTGACCTTGAAGATCATGCCGCGGACGGACTCGTTGTCAGCAATCTCGCGAACCTCGCGGATCCTGTGGAGACCGAGGGCACGGACAGTACGGACCTGGTCCTGCTT
>DBFDDV010000062.1:0-6377 GCA_048302525.1 Collinsella sp.
GCCTGACCAGCCCCGGTCGGACGCGGCGGAACTGCAGGGCGGCCGCTATCGCTGCCCTTAAAGTGATTACCAGCCATAAAGAAATCCTCGCAATTGAGTCGCAATGAAAAAGTCCATAACGTTACTAGTTTATGGCATTTTGAGCATCGACAGCTAAACTCCAGACACGGACATCAATTGGCGAAAATGCGGCACAACACCTTTTCTGTCTTGGCGGCGGCGCCAGCTACACCGTGAGGAACATCATCACGATGATCATGGCAAAGCCGATAAGGTCGGTCGGCAAAAACACCGTCCCCAGCATAACGGCGCTGGTGATGGTCGCCGAAACCGGCTCCACAGTTCCGATGAGGCTCGCGCGCACCGAGCCGATGTCCTTAACGCCCTGCATATAAAGCATGTAAGCAAAAAACGAGCCGATAACCACGAACACCGCGAGCGCCTCGATGCCGGCAGCGTCGAGCGCCGGCATATGCGCCCAGGGCTGCACGAAGACGCACGAGACCACGCCCGCCGTGAGCATTGCCGAGCCCGTGACGATGGGGCTGCCGTATTCGGGCAGGATCTTGGCGGGAATCACCGCCATACACGCGGCGCTGACCGCACACATAAGACCTGCTGCCAGGCCAAGCGGCGAGATATTCAGGCTGGTGAGGTCGCCGCCGGTGGCGATTAAAAAGGTTCCACCCAGAGCCAGGCCAATGCCGATGACTTCGCGAGTACGCGGCATGCGGCGATCGGTCACGCAGGCGTAGCCCATGATGATAACGAGCTGCAGGCACTGGAGCACCGTCGCGGTTCCGGCGTTCGTCAGGCGCACGGCCGAAAGATAGCAAAACTGGTTGAACAGCAGGCCAAAGGCGGTAAAGAGCAGCAGCTGCTTGCGATCGGCGGGTGTGGTCCAGAGCTTAATCAGGCGCTCGCGGTCGCGCGTAACAACCACGGCCATAAAGAGCAGGCCGGCGAGAATCTGACGCACGCTCATAAGCCACAGCGTATCGACATGGTAGGTGTCGAACAAAAAACTCGCGCTGGTGCCCGAGAAGCCCCAAAACGAACCGCCCACCAGCGTAGCCAAGACGCCCGTGATCATCTTGCGCGTCGAAGCGCTGTTCAGGCGGTCGCGCCATGCGCGACGGGTGTTGCGGCTGAGCTCGTCGGTGCCCTCGGGCACATCAATGTTCGATATATCGGTCATCGGCACCGAAGCCCCTGCGCCTTCGACCTGCTCGACACACTCTTTGCTCATTCCACTCCCCCGAAACAGCCTGGAAACAATTCGGCTTACCTTACCACGGCGAAGTCACCAGCTGGAGGCTTGTCCGCTTATCGGTAGGACAATTCCGCAGGCGTCTTTCCATAGCTCGATACCGCAATGGCCTTGCATTATGCGACAGCCAAATCGCGGCAGCAGGCTCTTTTGAAATGGATATGGCAAAGCCCCCGAATTCCACAATGTAAGCGATTTTTAAACATGTTCTTGCCACCGAGTTCAGGCTCCGTTATATTATCCCTTGCGCGCTTGCGCACCCTTGATCGGGCGTTTAGCTCAGGGGGAGAGCGCTTCCCTGACACGGAAGAGGTCAGAAGTTCAAATCTTCTAACGCCCACCAAATGTTCGCAGCTCAGAGGCTATGTCATCTGGGCTGTTTTGTTTATGTCGCCAAATCCGCCGGCAGTTCCAACCGCCCAACTAGCCAAAAGCCGACCATCTACTTGCCGATCTATCCATCGGCATAACCAATCAGTCCGCACCGCAACTTCTCAGCAAAACGCCGCGATGTCTGCGCCCTGCGGTATCCTTGGGCCACTTGCACCTGCAGCACCAAGGAGCCGCCATGCGCACCGAGCTCGATGTCCCCTTTTCGCACAAAGAAGAAGCCAAGGCGCTGGGCGCCAAATGGGACCGGACCAAGAAGGTCTGGTATGTACCCAGCGGCGTCAACCCCGAGCCCTTTGCCGAGTGGCTGCCCGGTGTTGACCGATCCGACCCCTCAGCGCCGTATATATATCTAGTACTGGGCAAGCGCGAGTGCTGGAAGTGTCACAAAGAGACCTCGGTCGCGGCCTTCGGCATTCCCTATCGAACCGATGACGGCAAGGCCATCGCCATTGCGCACGCGCCCAACAAGGCCGGACACATTGCCATCGACACGGCCAACGCCAACGCGCTCGCCATCGTGCCCGCTCTTGGCTGCGCGCCGGGCGAGATCCGCGACTACCTTCATAAGCGCTGCGGCTACAAGCCCGTAGGCGCGCGAGCCTCCAAAGCCCCGTCGCTCGGCAACACCTGCACCAGTTGCGGCGCGCTGCAAGGCAGCCGCTATCTGTTCGAGGAGCCCTCATCCCCATTTGCCCTCACTGCCATCAACAAGCTGCCGGCACTGGAGTTTGCGCGCGTCGAAGTTGCCGGCGTCTTTGGCGTCCCGGCCACGCGCACCGACTTTGACCAAGCGCTCTTTACCTGGGCACGTGACCATCACGCCGAGTTCCACAAGCAACTCGGTGAGGGGATTTATTTGTAGAGGCAAAAGACACTCACAGCCAACTCCTCCGCATCACCTATCCCTCGTCGCCGGCGTCATACACGATATCGAGGCCACAAACAGGGCATTTCTCCGGATACACCGGCATATGAACGCCTGTCTGTTTTCTCACTTCGTCGCTGAGTCTGTCGCGCGCATCGATGAACCGAATGTCGAGACACGGTATTTGCGAGCCGCAGCAAGGGCAGGTGACGACAAACGACCCGCAATCAACCTCTACGCTCGGAAACATATTGTTGTCTATAAGGGCACACGGCAGTTTTCCGTACTTCCCCATCGCAATATCGCCTCGCCAGCTCATACATGCCCCTTCTCGCTATACAAATCAGGAAGAGCATGCACCGGCGGGCGGGCGCGAGATTGCATCGCCACGCGATCCGATCAAACAACACGATCGTCAAAGAATGCCAAAGCCAAATACGCTAATACGGCAGAAGCCCCGCCTTTTCACGCTTCTTTTCCGAGCGATCGAACTCAATGCGATGGGCCTCAAGAAACACCGTATCGGGTCGCCACTGACGCTCATTCGGCTGCCTTAGCGTCGCACCCGCAAAGGAAGCGTAGTCGGTCTTATCCAGCAGGTACGATCCGCACAGCCGATATTCGCCGCAAACAGGCTCAAACGAAATCAGGTGAGCATCAAATAGGGAATGAAGATCGCGCCGAAGCAGAATGCCGTTGCTGGCAACCTGCGATTTGGGTCCCGAGTAATTCTCGATATGTGCAGCCTCCAGAGCTTCGCTGACGCCGCAGTCCGACACCGCGCAACGGCCATCATAGGCGGCAACGAGCTGCTTGCGGAACCATTGCTGCCCCAATCGCTCGCGCCTTAACGCATAGCGGACCTTTTCGTCGTCGGTCACACCCTGTCCGGCAAACTCAATATCGACGGGTATGTGCTTCAGATAACTCATGTCGGGCGCAAAACGAGGGTCCGGTCCGCCTTTATGAACAGGACCGTGCAGAACAAACCATCCGTTTTCGGGCTCGAACCGCTCAACAAACGCAAGGCCGAGCACCTTATAGCCCACCTCGGTTGCAAATATGACTCCGACTGGGACGCCACATTCCATGCAGTTGAGCATTTTACGGTTGTAATTCTGGTCTCGAAAACCAACGGTACCCGGCGCTTGAACCGAGTACTTAATGACCCACGTACCATCGTCCAAATAGAGCGGAGGCACATCGGTGTAGAAGCTCTTTTTAGAGTTATGGACCGAGAGCGCAAAGATCTTATTGGGGTCTTGCTTCACCCGATCCTGGCCCGGCCAGAAGATCCCTGAATCCCGCGTTACGGGAAAGAAGTCCGAGCCAATTCTCAAACGATACTGATACTGAGGGCTATCTTCCTTGGTGTGGTGCGGAAGGCTGGTCCAAACGCCGCCGCGCTGCTCCTCACCCAGAAACCACTCCCATGCCTCAACGTATTCGGAAGGCACGAGACTGCAGGCACGGTCATAGCTTGGTCCATCCATCAACGGAACAGCAAGGTCAATGTCGTTCATCGCCAGCACCTACAACCATACGAATGCGAGTCATACCCCTCAATAATATGGTCGAGAGTCAATTATTACGAGATCTCATTCCGCGATCGGCACATCGTTGATGCTCTCGGTTTGCCGCTGGCGCGCTTGTACCCCGCTACCCCACTTCCCTGTATACTGATGTAGCACGTGTTTCATCCGGGCTTGTTGGGCCGGATCGTTCATGGGAGGGCCTTATGGCTGCTTCGAATCCGCCTAAGGGGAGCGTTTCTTCTTCGTCCATCAAGCCGGTTACGCGCAAGGCCGTGCGCTGCCAGCGCGAGGTCGCCTGGCTTATCACGCAGGCAGCGGGCAGGCTTGTGGCGACCACCCAGGACGTCAATGCGCCTACGCCGAGCTTTGTGTTAGCGGCGGCGCTGGATTTTGCGCGCCAATTGGAGCTTGCCGCACAGGGTACCAGCGGCCACCTCGACTACCAGAATGTTATGGCGCCCGACCTGCAAACGTTCTGCCACATGGCCAAGTTGCCCGCCGCGCCCAATGCGCTTTCGGACGCAGGCTACATGTTTACGCTCTCGGGCGCGGACCTTATCCGCGACATCTATGCATACTGTAGCGAGCTCGCCGAGCGCCACGTCTTTGACGCGGCAGAAGTCAAACCGGGAAATGTCATCAAGCTGGTTCTTAGGCTGTTCTTGACAGACGGGTTCGGGGCCATGCCGGCGTAAGCCGAGTCTTTAGCATCACCGTCGACTGGGCAACAACCGCTTTACCTTAATGGACGCCAATCGAGGGTCGATTATTGGGTCGCCTCGTCCACTAACGCATCTATCCCACGCGCTCCGACAGTCGATACTTGCGGTTGCGGCTCGTCGCCGGCGCCGTGGGCTCAAGCTCGCCTTGAGCAATGAGCGCGTTGACGCGCGACCTAACCTGGGAAATTGTGAGCCCTGTGCGCTCTGCCAGCTCGCGCGTCCCCAGCTCGCCGTAGTGTTTGAGTGCCGTCACAATTAAGCCCCCGCCATGATCGACCGGCTCGATCTTTGAACGGTAAAATACGACCTTGAACCGATCGAATCCCGGGCAGAACAGGGGCTCGGCCAGACCATGCGCGCGCATGGCATCGATCATCATCGGGATGCCCGAGCCATTGCCCTCAGCCGGCGAACCTGCGCCATCCGGCAGCGGGACAATCGACATGAGCTTCACAAGCGTCGCGTTACGGCATCGGGAGCTGCCGTCAAACAAGTTCTCGCGAGTCTTTCCCCCGTAAAGGCCGCCAGGATTCGTCACCTCGACACGATCATCAAAGACGTCGACGGCAATCGATTGTCCACAGAACCGATCCCCGTATTCTCGATGGATTACGGCGTTGGCGATTGCTTCGCGCAGAACCTCCTCGGGAATCTCAAGCGAGTCGACACGCGAGACGCCTTGGACGGTCGAGGTTCGCCGCAAATTCTTGGCGACGGCTGCGACGGCATCCGAGATCATCTCGCCCAACGTTCCCTCACAGATTGTGCGGTCCATGAACCTCAGCGACCCCGCCATGCCCTTCTGAGTTCCCGCATGGACAGCCACGTCAATGAAGAGCTTGGGATAGAACTGCTGAGGGTAGGTGCCCACAACTAGGAGTCCAGCCTTGGTGACATTGCCCTGGGAATCAAGGATATTTAGGCGCTCCAGCTTCGTTTGTTTGTCCGGCGCGCCGCGCATTGCCCGGGGCGTCAACGAGAAAGCCCGATCTATCGTACGGTCGACCAGCGTCTCGTCGAGATTGTCCGCGCCCGCACCCGCCACCGCGTCCCGATCGCTCGGAGTCGCTCGACCGTATGACGCCAATGTGAGCACCTCGGTCGATGAAAGCGGCACATCTTTGTCATCGATGCGCTTGTAGCTGCCGCCCTGGGCGCCCCGCTCTATGACATAGCAGGGCTTGCTCGACGGATCGAGCTCCTCAATCGTAATGACGAGAACGATGACGCCCTGAAGCTCCACTCGCTCGATCGTGTATTTAGGCGGATTGGCCAGCTTTCCTCGACCGCCCGCATCACCCATGCCTGACACAAATTGGTTGAGCACTTTCTCGGTCTCGAAGTTCTCAACCGGGACAAAACCTGCGCGCTCACTCACTCCGAGCACGATGATTCCGCCGGCAGTGTTCGCGAATGCGCTCACCGTTTCCCACACATCGCGGGAAAGCGTCGTGGCGCTCTCCTTCACTTCGACGTTAAGATCATCCGAGCCCATACGCCTTAAAGACTCAAGCAGACCGGTCAGCTCGTTTTCGTTCATCTGCACGTCCTTTCGCTCGGTCCTGCGGAGAATGCCGCGGATAGATTTCCCT
>DBFDDV010000063.1:0-17606 GCA_048302525.1 Collinsella sp.
CTTCAACTAAGTAACTATCCCTTCCCAAAATGGGATCCCCATCCCAAAGTGCGAATCCCATTCCAAAGTTCCGCCCCGGCTCAGGACACCACGCATCCCAAAGTGCCACTCGCACCTCAAAGCGCCTAACAACAAAGTGCCCACCACATCCAAATTCAGATATATGTTGGGTTGCTTGTTCGAACGCAACTGGATTCCCGCAGGGTCCGGCATAGGTTAACTTTCCGCCGCACTCCGCAGGACGCAAGAAGCTCCCGCCGCACGAAGTGCGCAGCGGGAGCTTCTTGCATGTCCGAGGACGCGGCGGAAAGTTAACCTATGCCGGACCCGGGCGTTATATCAATTGTCTTGGACTAGAACATGCCCAAGAAACCGTGCACGAACAGTGCGGCCAGAGCGGCACCGACAAACGGAGCGATGCCAGGAACGAGCAGGCCGTACTTCCAGTTGTTGTCAGCCTTGTTCTTAATCGGCAGCACCTGATAGGCCATGCGAGGACCAAGGTCACGGGCCTGGTTCATGGCGAAGCCAGTGATACCTCCCATGCCCATGCCAACAGCCCAAACGATCAGACCGACGCAGATAGCGAGCATCAGGACGTTCTCGCCAGCACGGTTAGCAGCAGCAAGGATGGCGCTGATGAACACAAAGGTGCAGATAGCCTCGCAGAAGAAATTACGGGCATAGTTCGTACCCTCGGTGGTGGGGTTGGTCGAGAAGATGTTGCGCTGAGCAATGGGATCGATGACACCATCGGAAGCCTTGAACTCATCGGCATACATCAACCATGCGATCACGGCACCCGCAAAGCCGCCGAGCATATCGGCAATCATGAAGGGGATGCAGCTGCTCCACGGCACCAGACCGACGATGCACTGGGCAAGCACCATAGCCGGGTTCATGCACACGGCGCCACCAAAGACAAACAGGCAGACCGAGATGCCAAAAGACCAAGTGGTGATGGCAAACATATGGCCGGAGCCCTGATACTTGGTACCCTTAAGCACGGTATCGCAGTGCACGCCCACGCCAAAGATGATCATGAGGGCCGTTGCGCCGAATTCGCAGAGGAGTTTGGTAAGCATAAAACCTTATCTTTCTTGTCGGTTATAAACGATTCGTTTAGGCCGCGTACTAGTGCTGTGCGACGACAACGCCCAGGCCATCGGGAATGACGGCCACCTTGGCATCGGCACCCTTCATCTCAAAGGCGAGCTTGAGCGCCTCATCGAGGGTGTTGACCGGCGTCATGTGCATATCCTTGATCATCTGGTGATCGCACAGGTCGGTGACCATGATCACAGGGTGATGCGCCAGGATGCGGGCAAAGATCTGGCTCGTCCACTGGTCGGGCAGGGTCTCGTCCTTAGGACGGTCGATGCAGGCACGCTCAAACTCCGCCGGATCGTTGTCGGCGATGTTGTGATAGAAGCCCTCGCCACCGTGACCGTCGGCACAGCCGGCGACGTCGATGATCACGCCGCCCTCGGGAAGCGTAGCCTCGGCAGAGCACATGCCCTTCACGGCCTGATAGATGTTCTGGTCGAGCGGGTAGCCGCCGTTGGTGGTAATGGCAATCTCGCACTCGACGGGCTCAACGCCGGCAAGGCTCTTCACGAACTCGCAGCCAGCCTCGTGCGCCTTGTGGATGTCGCCGGCAAAGGAGCCGATGACCTCGTGCTTGCCGTTGAGCACCACGTTGAGCACAAAGGCAAGGTGAGCCATCTCGGCAGCGGCAAACATGTCCTCGCTCACGTGGTTGTGGCACAGGTTGCCGGCACGCGAATGGGAATCGTTCACAAACTGACCGTTGTGGTTGTACATGATGGTCTTGTAGCTGGCGATACCAGGCAGGACGGACTTGCGGCTGCCAGAGAAACCGGCAAAGAAGTGCGGCTCAATAAAGCCCTCGGCAAGCAGCAGATCGCAATCGGCAGCAATCTTGTTGATGATGCACTCGCCGCCAGAAGGCAGGGTGCCGATCTTTTTCATCATGCTGTCATCGGTCGCGACGTGCATAACGATTTCCTCGTTGGCAACGATCTCCTCGCCGTACTTGTTGACGAGCTCCTCGTGCGTCGACGGACGATGCATACCCGTAGCAACCAGAATACGCACGCGAGCCTCGGGCGCAGCAGAATGGATGTGATGCAGCAGAATAGGCATCGTCACACGCGAGGGAACGGGACGCGTATGATCGGAGCTAATGATGACAATATCCTTCTTGCCAGCACAAAGCTCCTCGAGCGAAGGCGAGCCATAAGGGTTGGCAAGCGACTCCTCCACCAGCTCTTCCTGCGATTTTGTAGTCTTAAACTCGTTTTGATGACCTTCCATCACACCCGCAAAGTTCTTATCCTCGAGCTCCAGATGCAACGTCTTGTGGTCAAACGGCAGTTCACATTCAAACAATGACGAGCGCCCTCTTCCTTTCAACTGACACACTAGATAAACCGTTGGAAGGATACGCCGCTCACCGAAAAACACCACCGTCCACCGACTCGTTAACACAACGTTCATATTTGACCCACAACAAAACGGCCGCGACCCCAAACGGGACCGCAGCCGCCTGTCAAAGACACTATAGACAGGATGATTTACGCAGCGCCGAGGCAAACATCTAGTCCGAGACGTACGCACGTAAGCCATTTTGCATAAATTCGTTAATTAATTGCATAAGATGGCGCATGGATTTCTGGCCATAACTGGGTAGTACCCTCCGGAGCGTGCATTTTTGCGAGTATTCAGCATCGCGGGATAAGATTTTGGTGCCAAAAATCTTTCAAAAGGTAGATAGTCCTCATGACTCGACCCATCTGGATAGCATGCGGCGAGAAACCAGCCATATATGATCGTCGCCAAAGCCCAATCGTCGTGCAAAAGCATCAACAAAGGCAGCGAAAGCCGGTTATGGCCTTATGCATCAATCTTTGGCTGCTGAAAACTCCGTTTTTTGCACGTCGCCCCAAGCACCACCCTCACCCAGCGGCTGATCCGCCGAAGACCGGACATCGCAGGGCCCGCCATTAGTCTACTTTTAGGCACACTCCGCAGGACGCAAGAAGCCCTCGCCGCACTCCACGCTATGCGCGAAGCGCGCCTTATTCCCTTTAGCTTTAATCCCAGAAGACCGAGGACGAAGGGATCCGATGGGTTTCCCTCTGAATGCACTCCGCAGCACGAAGCCCCCTTATCCGCAGCTCCGAAGGAGCAGGATAAGGGGGCTTCAAGTGCGAGGACGCATTCAGAGGGAAACCCATCGGGTCCCGGTGAGAGCCACAGGGCTATCGATTACCCCGTGTTCTGCAATCCTGCCGAGACGCCGGTCACAGTCGAAAGAATCAGGCTCATGTACTCGGCCTTCTTCTCCTCGGCCATCTCGTCCTGGTTCATACGCACCTCGCGAAGGGCGCGGACCTGGGCGATGGACAGAGCGTCGACATAGGGGTTACGCACGCGAACGGCGCAGCCGAGCACACGACGACGTTGCAACGGCCACTCGTCACCGACGATGGCAAGGACCCACTTACGCGTGAGCTGCATCTCGGTGAAGACCTTCTCGGACAAATCATCGCGGTCGCCCAGGTGCAGATACATCTTGGCGATACGCTGATCGGTCTTAGCGATCGACATCTCGATGTTGTCGATAAAGGTGCGGAAGAACGGCCACTCCTGGTAGGCAGCCTTGAGCTGGTCAAGATCGCCAAGCTGCTCGCAGGCGGTGCCCAGACCGTACCAAGCGGCCAGGTTAATGCGCGCCTGGCTCCAGCTGAAGATCCACGGGATGGTACGCAGGTCGTCGAGCGACTTGGCACCCAAGCCGCGCTTGGCGGGACGCGAGCCGATCGGCAGCAAGCCGACCTCGGTCAGCGGCGTCACGGTCGAGAACCACGGTGTAAAGTCCTCGGTGTTCAGCAGGTCCAGATAGCGCTCGTGGCTTGCAGCGTTGAGCTTCTCGGCCATATCCCAGAACTTCTGCGTGGTCTCGGTGTTGGTCTTCTCGACACTCGGGGCCGACTGCAAAAGCGTTGCAGCGGCAACGGACTCAACATGGCGCTGAGCCAGCGTGCGGTTGCCGTAACGGGCAAAGATGACCTCGCCCTGCTCGGTGAGCTTAAAGAAGCAGTTGACCGAACCCTTGGGCTGCGCCAGCACGGCCTTGTTGGCCGGGCCGCCGCCACGGCCCACGGCACCGCCGCGACCGTGCATAAGCACCAGGTCGATATCGTTCTTCTCGGCCCACTTGGCGATGCGCTCCTGCGCAGAATGCAGCGCGAGCATGGCCGTGGTAGGACCGGCATCCTTAGAGGAGTCGGAATAGCCCAGCATAACCTCCATGCGGCGGTTGGTCTGGGCAAGACGCTTCTGCACCACGGGCAGCGTAAGCATCTGGTCGAGCACGTCGACGCAGCCCTCGAGGTCCTCGAGCTGCTCGAATAGCGGGATCACGTCGAGCTCGGGGACATCTTCCTCGTGTGCGAAGGACAGGTGGGCCAGCTCGAAGACGTCAGCCACATGCTGGGCGCTCTTGGTGAACGAGATGATATAGCGGTGCGCCATCTTCTTGCCGTAGCGCTTTTGGATGGAGCCGATAGCGCGGAAGGTATCGATGACCTCGCGCGTCATAGGCTGCAGATCGCCATGGATACCGTTCTCGTGGATATCCTTGAGGGCGCGGGCGTGCACCACGGAGTGCTGACGGAACTCCATCTCGACCATGTGGAAGCCGAAGGACTCGACCTGCCAGATGATGGTCTGGACCGGACCGTAAGCAGCACGGACGGCTCCGCAGGCGGCCAGCGAACGCTGGACGACGCGCAGGTCATCCAGGAACTCGTCGGCGCTGCGGTACATGGTATCGGTGATACGGCGCACGGTGGCGTTCAGACGGTCGGCCATGACGAGCATGACGGCGCGATGCGGCTCGTGCTCGGAGATCAACTCGGCGCGGGCCGTGTACCGAGGGCTCATCTCGACCTGATGGTTCCACAGGTTGATGAGCTCGGCAGAAGGCTTGCTGTAGGTGGCCTCGAGCGTGAGGTTGCGGCCGATGTGGCGGCACTTGTCCTCGAGCTTGAGCACCATGTGCGTAAAGTACTTGGCGGCGACCTCACGGCTCACCTTGGCGGTGACGTTGGGGTTACCGTCGCGGTCGGAACCGATCCAGCTGCCGGGATGGAAGAACGCCGGGCACAGCGGCGGCACAGTACCGGCCTTGTCGCCCAGCACCCAATCGTCAAAACGACGATAGATAACGGGGATAACGTCGAACAGCGTGTTATCGAAGATGTCGATGATGGTATCGGCTTCCTCGACCGGCGTGGGCTTCTTGAGCGCGATGGGGCTCGTACGCACCAGGGCGTCGATCTCCTGCAGCATATGGCGCTCGTTCTCCACCAGGTCGGAGCCGCCCAGACGCGGACGCTCCTCCAGCAGGTTGGAGATACGGCGGATCTTGCCCTCGACGGCCTTACGACGGGCCTCGGTGGGATGTGCGGTAAAGACAGGGTGGAACTCGAGCTTGTCGAGCAGCTCGTTGGCACCCTCGACACCCAGCTCATTCACCAGCTGGTGATAGGCAACGGTAAGCTCGTTGGCAGGATCGACCTCGGTATCGGTCGACGCACCGGCCTCGCGCTCGCGCAGCTGCGCCACACGGTAGTTCTCCTCCGACAGGTTTGCCAGATGGAAAAAGCTCGTAAAGGCGCGGACAATGACCTGCTGCTTATCGAGCGGCAGGCTGTCGATCAAATCGACGACCTCACGAAATGCCACGGCAGTGGGCTCGTCGGCGGTGGGCACGCCCTGCTCGTCGACGGCTTCGTCGGCAGCGCAGGTACCGGGGTTGCCGGCATTGACCACAATCTCGGCTGTCAAAATCTTGTCGAACAGGTCCGCGATCTCGGGATCATACTCGCTAAGCACACGGCGCTCCAGGCGCAAGAACAGCGCCAGATTGTCGCGCAGCTCCTCGGGGATCTCGATCTCGGCGAGACGCTCCCTGGACTCGGCATTCGAGCCGATTCGGTTAACGAGGCGGTTGACCACGGCAGCGACGCGCGCCGCGGCTTCGGGTACAGACTGGTTGCTTAGGTTCTCAGCCACGTTTCCTCCCATTCCTCCTTCTATGCACGTAACATGCGGTATTCATTATAGGCGCTTGAGAAATACTTTCGACACTGATTGCGCTTTACCACACAAAAGTATTTTCTGCATTGCAAAGGTTTTTGCCCTAAATGGTCGTATTTCTCGGTGGGCGGCATACGTAAACGGAGGCATTCCGCATAAAAGCGAAACACCCCCGTAACAATCGCTCTCCATGAGCAGGGCACGTTAGCAGGCCCGAAGCTCAAAAAGATGCGCTACAGGCGCTCGCGAACCGCCTCGACGACGTTGTCCAGATCGGCGAGCACCTCGTCATGGCTCTGCATGTCGCGCACTTTGACCTTGCCGGCGGCAAGCTCGTCGCCACCCAGGACCAAGATGAGCTTGGCGCCTACCTTATCGGCTTGCTTAAACTGGGCCTTGAGCGAACGACCCTGATAGTCGGCCTCGGTCACAATCCCTGCGGCGCGAAGCTCCTGCGTAATGGCAAAGACGTTCTGACGCAGCTCCTTGCCGGCGTTGGCGACATAGACGCACGGGGCCTCATCGGCACCCAAATCGCTGCCAAAGGCCTGCAGGGCCAGCAGGGCGCGCTCAAAACCGACAGCAAAGCCGACGCCCGCCGTGGGCTTGCCACCCTCGAGCTCGACCAGGCCATCGTAGCGGCCGCCGCCGCCGATGGAGCCGACGCCGGCGCCAGGGGCCTCGACCTCAAAGACAGTACGGGTGTAGTAGTCCAGGCCGCGCACCAAGGTGGGATCCTCGACATACTCGATACCGGCGGCATCCAGATAGCGCTTGACCTGCTCGTAGTGCTCGCGGCACTCATCGCACAGGTTGTCACCCATCAGCGGAGCCTCGGCCATGATCTCGCGGCAGTGGTCGTTCTTGCAGTCGAAGGCACGCAGCGGGTTGAGCTCGGCGCGCTCGCGGCACTCATCGCACATCTCGTCGGCGTGATCGAGGATGAACTGCTTAACCTGCTCGCGATAAGCCGGACGGCACTGGGCGTCACCCATCGAGTTGATGAGCAGACGAAGCTTGGAAAGATCGAAGCCCAGGCGCTTGTAGAACTCCATGAGCATGATGATGCACTCGGCATCTGCCGCCGGATCGGGAGCGCCGAGCCACTCGATGCCCACCTGGTGGAACTGGCGCAGGCGGCCCTTCTGGGGACGCTCGCCGCGGAACATGGCCTCGGCGTAGTACGCCTTAAACGGCGTGGAGCCCTGGGGCACCAGATTGTTCTCGACGACGGCGCGCACCACGCCGGCCGTGCCCTCGGGGCGAAGTGCTAGGCGCTGCTTGGGCTTGAGTTTGGTGTCGGTGCCCTCGGTAAAGACGCGCTCCAGGTTGGCACCGCTGAACACACGGAACATTTCCTTGCGCACGACGTCGGTCGACTGGCCGATACCGTGGACAAACACGTCCACCTGCTCGATCGCGGGCGTCTCGATGGGTTTAAAACCAAACGGCTCGAACACGCCGGCCGCAATCTGCTGCATCTTTTGCCAGGCGCGCATCTCGGCGCCGATAAGGTCGCGGGTTCCCTCCGCCTTCTGTGCCTGCATGGGCAAACACCTTTCTTTTGTATCGCGTCATAGGTAGTGGTCATTATACGGCACAAACTCAAACCGCGGCGGTGCATCTGACCGAACGAGGGTATGGGGACTCGTTCGGCCAGATGCACCGCCGCGACAGCTGATCCGCTTTCCTCCGACCCCTTCGGGTCACATGATCTGCTGGGGACGAAGGAAAGCGGACCGTCCTTTGACCTGCGGCGACCTTGGAAACCGAATGATGGTACGAGCATCCATTCGGCTCCCAAGACCGCCGCGGGCAGATCAGGGTGAGCCGGCAAACGCGGCAGCGCCCTTACTCCCCCGCCACGCTCGCGCGCAGCTTGGCGGCGATGGGCTCGGATGCCAGCAGGAACACGAGCATGACCACGGAGCACGCCAGGCACACAATCCAGGCGCTCGCAAAGGAGCCCGTGGCATCGAACAGCACACCCGAGACAATGGCACCCACGGTGCCGCCGACCATCTCGAGCGAGGTAATGGTGCCCGTGACCTTGCCGAGGTCGGCCATGCCAAACTGCTTGGACGCGGCGATGGTAGGCGTGATGGTGCCCATGCACGTTCCGATACCAAAGCTCACAGCGGCCACGATGGGGCCGAGGTCGGTTGCGGGGAAGCACAGAGCAACGCAGGCGATAATGCACGCAACGGATCCCAGCACGTTGCCAAAGCG
This sequence comes from Collinsella sp., assembly GCA_048302525.1. GTDB lineage: Bacteria > Actinomycetota > Coriobacteriia > Coriobacteriales > Coriobacteriaceae > Collinsella. The sequence goes on from DBFDDV010000063.1 coordinate 8,359, forward strand.
CAGGCCAAAGCGATCGTAGATGGCGCCGAGCGAAATCTTGGCGATAACGACGGTGACCATGTAGGCCGAAAGCACAGTGCCCGCCCACATGGGATCGTGACCGCCCGTGACGATCTTGGCGCCGTTGACGGTAACGCTCGTCATGTTGGTAACCTGGTTGGGCAAGATGGCGCCGTTAACGAGGCCCATAAAGAGGAAGGCGACGACAAGCAGCCAAAACGCCGGGCTCTTCTTGATGCGAGACCAGCCAACGTTAACCTCGGGCGCCGTGTACTCGTCCTTGTCGCCAGCCGTCGAGACGGACGGATCGCCCGGGTTCTCGCCGAGCGGCTTAAGACCGATCTCGGAAGGCTTGGTGCGGAAGGAATAGGCCGTGATGGGCAGCGCCGCCACCATACAGATAGCCGCGAGCACCAGGAAGGCGGAACGCCAGCCAACGCTCACGATCAGCGAGCTCACGATGGGAGACAGAATAGCGCCGCCAAAGCCCGAACCCGAAAGTGCGATGGAGATGGCAAGGCCTCGCTTGGCCGCAAACCAGTTGGCGGTCACCAGGCTGATAAGCAGACGGGTCGAGGCGACGGCAAAGCACCCCGAGACGGCAAAGAGCACGTAGACCTGCCACAGCTCACCGACAAAGCTCATCCCGGCAAGAACGGCAGAGGTGGCGATTACAGTGAGGGAGCCCAAAACGCGACCGCTCACTTTATCGGCCACATGACCGATCACAAGTGAGCCGATAACGCTCACCACAGTGGAGATGGCGTTGGAGATGTTGTACTGCGCAAGCGTAATCCCGAGGTCGCTTACGATGAGCGGCTGAAACAGGCTCATGCAGTTGACGAAAATGGTGTAGCACGTGGCCATGATCACAAAGCCGGAGGCCACGACGAGCCAACCGGGGAAGAATTTATGCTGCCGGGACATACTGCTCCTTTTAAACAAACGAATAGCCTGCGCCGGGCGCCGGTAGTGCCCAAGATTGCCTTGAAAGACAAGGGCATAGGCCTTATGGCCATGCCCGCAGGCTTGAAAGGCAAGGTTGGGTGCTACCGGTGGTCGGCGATATAGCCCAAAGCGACCGCCGTGTAAGCCGCGGCACCGAGCGGCAGCTCGGCATCGTTAAAGCGCGCCTTGGGATGGTGCTGGGCAAAATGCTCATCCGTATCGGTTACAGCGGCGCCCACGGTAAAGTACGCACTCGGGATCTCGCTCGAAATCAACGCGAAGTCCTCACTCGCCATGGCGTGGAACAGCGGCAGGAAGGCGGCCTTGGGCAGCACCGCGTCCACGTAGCCAAGCGACGCTTGCGTCATATCGTCATCGAGTACGAGCGGGGGAACATCCGAGAGTGTCTCGAGGGTCGCCGGCGTGCGATACGTTGCGGCCACGCCGTTGACGACCTCGGCGATACGTTCCTTGAGATGAGCCATGAGATCGACATCGAAGCCACGCAGCGTTCCCTCGAGCACACAAGTGTCGGGGATGACATTTGCGGCCTGACCGCCGGCGAACTTACCCACGGTCAGTGCGACCTCCTTGGCCGCCGGCACTTCGCGAGCAATGAGCTCCTGAAGTGCCAGATGCACATGGACGCCGGCCGCGATGGGGTCGATGCAGATCTCGGGGCTCGAGCCATGGCCGCCCTTGCCCTGCAGCGTGATGCGGAAACCATACACGCCCGAAAGCGCCGGGCTCCCATAGAGCACCAGGCCGAGCGGCGATTGGCTGTTAACGTGCATGGCAAAGGCCGCCTGAGGGCGCGGGTTCTGCAGCAGACCGTCGGCGATGGCGGCGCGGGCACCCTCAAAGGTTTCCTCGCCCGGCTGGAACAGCAACTTAACCGTAGCGTTGGCATCAACAAGCTCTGCCTCGCGCGCTTTGAGCATACGAGCCGCACCAAGCAGCGCCGTCGCGTGCATATCGTGACCGCAAGCGTGCATGCAGCCATTGGTGGATGCAAAGGGCTCGCCGGATTCCTCGGCAACGGGCAGGGCATCCATGTCGCCGCGGAGCATGATGACCGTACCGGCCTGCTTGTCCGTGCACGTACCATTACCCCGAGCAGCAGCTGCCGCGCCGGCACCGATAAGGCCAACGACACAGGAGCCGTCAACAAGCACGGCATAGGGAATATCCATCTCGTCCAGACGCGCCTGGATAAAGGCGGACGTCTGCGGAAGGTTGTTACCCAGCTCGGGCATCTGGTGGAGATCGTGTCGCCACGCAGCGAGCTCGTCTGCAAAAGCCTGAGCTTCTGCAACAAGACCGTCACCGATAGCGGTCTGCGCCGCTGCGGTGGCCTTGGGCGCTGATTGCGGTTGAAGATCGGACAAAGCTGGTGCCATAGATGCCCTCCAGTATCGTTTTTGCAGCAAGCACTTTGATAGCGTAAAGTGCAAGGTACTACTTTAAGGGCGACGCATAAAAAATGCCGCCCCGGGAGGCGGCGCAACAAGTTGTTTACAATTGCGGGCGCAGCTTTCGACGCAAAAAATCGAAATGCGTCTCGCTCAAGATAATCGACAGGAAGATAAGCACGAAGCCGGCGAGCAGGCGCGAGGTGAGCGCCTCCCCCATCAGCAGCACCGAGAACAGCACACCCGAAGGCGACTCCATCGAAAGGAGCAGCGAGCCCGTCGAGGCCGGGACATGCGCCAGGCCGACGTTTTGGATGAGCAGAGCCGCGCATGTGCAGCCCACCGAGAGAAACGCCATCGCACCGATAAAGCTCGGCGTCCACACGGACAGAGGCGCTTGGGTCTCGAATAGCAGCGACGTTGCCAGGCTCAGCACGCCGTTGCCCACAAACATCCAAAACGTGATGACGTTGATGTCCATTTTGCGACCGCACTTGGCAGTCACCGCCATCTGGATGGCGAAAAAGGCCGCACCCGCCAGCGTAATGACGTCACCAATGTTGAATTCAACGCTATCGAGTGCGACGAGGCCAATGCCCGCTAGGCACAGCAGCGCGGCACCCAAGTTGTAGCGCGTGAGCTTTTCGCCGCTCAGGAAATAGCTCGCGAACGGCACAAGGATGCAATACGTGCCCGTCAAAAAAGCATTCTTGCCCGCCGTAGTATGTGCCAGACCGACCGTCTGCAACGCATAGGCCGCCCACATGAGCACGCCCATACTCAGGCCAACGATCAGGTTGCGAGCGTTGAGGTGCGCGATGATGCGCTTGTGGAAGACGGCAAACATGACCAACGCTGCGGGCAGAAAACGTACATAGAGCAGCGCGAACACCGGAATGGTGCCGAGTGCGTCCTTCATAGTGGTAAAGGAGTAGCCCCAGATGACCGCCACCGAAAGGAGCAGAACCTTCCAGAACAGCGGAGAGCGCGCGCCGGCGCCCCGGGGAATACCGCCCGCGCCCAAATCCTCACGGGCTACTGGGCTATCGGGCAAGTTTTCGATTTCGTTGGCAGCGTATTGGGCCATGGAACATCCTCGCACTCAATCTGGGCGTGGTGTCCGCACGCGTATGGCTGCGTGCCGCCTCATGGTCAAATAAAAACGGGACGCACCGGACCCCCGGCACGCCCCGCTACTGTAGCAATAACCAAGCAGCCCGTGCAATCCAGCCCGCTAAAGCGTCGGCAAAGTGAACCTCGATGTTCCGTCAACGTCAGCGAAAACGGCCCCAAGCGAGCAAGGTGACGTGAAATAGTTTTATTCCGCCGTTCTGCCGAACGGCGGACCGGCCGACGCTGCGCGAGCCGCATTCGCGCCAATCTGACGTTCAATTTCAAGGGCGCGACCAGAAGGTCAGCGCCCTTTCATTTCACGTCACCTTGGCGCAAATGCGGCTCGCTCGCTGGCATTAGTGCTGCGTCAGCGTTAACGTTGCCGCACTAAATTAGCTTTGTTGATTCCAGCTTTTCGATGATCCAGTCGTTAGCTTTGATAACCGGGCGGCGGAAGACGACGCCCAGGGCCAGCGACGGAATCAGATAGCTCGCCAAAATGCCCAGCTCAATCCAGTACTCCATATGGTAGGCACCGGCCATGGCGGCGTGCATGGCGTTGATGCCGTGGGTGAACGGCAGGAACGGATAGATCGCCTGGAACACGGGACCGGTCATCTCGATGGGGAACGTACCGCCCGAACCGCCGACCTGCATGACCAGCAGCACGACAGCGAGGGCCTTGCCGATATCGCCAAACGAAACCGTAAGCGTGTAGACGATATTGGAGAACACGAGACTCGCGACCCAGCCCGCCAGCACAAACTGCAACGGGTTGTCGCACTGGATGCCAAAGAACAGAATGTCGCCCGCGCACACGAGCGTCGCCTGCAGCAAGGCCAGACCGCCAAAGAACAGATAACGGCCCAGGTAGATCTCGTGCAGGCGCACGGGAATGAGCTCGTTGATAAGCTCATCGTCAACCGAGACCTTCATCATGGCCGCCAGAACAATCGAGCCCACCCACAGCGACAAAATCGTATAGAACGGCGCCATGGCCGAGCCGTAGTTGCGGATCGGATAGACCGGCTTGCGGTCGAGCGCGACGGGACCGGAAAGCGACACGGCCAGACCCTCGGGGTCGTTGCCGATCATCGTCTTGATCGTGGCCAGGTCACCCGAGATCAGAGCGCTATCAAGCTCGTCCTTAAAGGCACTGATCTTGTCCGACGCCTCGCCCAGCTGATCGGAAGCCTTGTTGACGAGCTTTGCAGCCTTGGAGAGACCCTTCGCGAGCGAACCAGAGGCGTCGGTCAGACCGCTCACGGCGCTATCCAAGTCACCCGAGATACCGTTCAGGGAATCCAGAACGCCCGAAATGGTCTTCTTGAGCTCCTTGGCCTTAACCGAGAACGTAGAATCGTAGTCGGACTTGGCACCCGAGATACCCGCCTTGGCATCGGCGATGGCCTGGTCGACCTCGGCACGCGAGTTGTTGGCCTCCGCCATGCTGTCCGAAAGGGACTTTGCGGTCGCCGTCAGGTCCTTCGCATTGTTGCGGTACTCCACGGCAATTCTGCCCAGCGACGTCGCAGCGGACTTGAGGCCGTCTTTGAGCTTGTCATCCTTCACCTGGTCGGCAAGGTTGCGGAGCTGATCGGCCATCGCATCGATATCGTCAGCACGCGTATTGAGCGCCGCTGCGGCTTCATTGAGCTGAGACACCGTAAGGTGAACATGCTGATTCGCGGCATCGAATGCCTTCGCAAGCTCGGCGGACACGTTGTCGAACGAGCCCGCGCTTCCGTCAATCGCCGCGTCAACGGCATCGTTGGCGGCCTTGAGCGCTTCCTTGGAATCATTGATGCCGCTCTTGGCGTGCTCCATCAGCTGCTTCGTCGACTCATCGACGGTGCCCGTCTGCTTGAGCATGCCGCCCGCCGATGTCAACGAATCGGACGTAGAGCTCAAAATGCCCGCGAGCGACGTCGCACTCGCCTGAACGTCCTGCAGGTCCTCGACCGAATCGCCCAGCGTAGAGGACAGATTGGCGATAAAGTTGCTCACCTGGTCGGTGCTCATATAGTTGAGCAGGCTGGACACGGTCTTAAGGCCGATGGTCGTGATGGTCTTGGTAAAGGTCTCGTTGACCTGACTCTGGACGGCGCTCGAACCCTTTTCAGTCACGATCTGTGCGATGGCGTTGGCCTTCTGGTTCTCATAGAACTCGATATCGGCGTGTTTCACCTCGGTCGAGAAAAGCGTCATCATATCGGCGCTAAACGTTTTAGGGATAACGACGGCAGCGTAGTACGCGCCCGACTTAACGCCCTCAATCGCCTTATCGCGGTCGTTGAGGACGACCCAGTCGAAGTTCTCGTTGCCGCGCAGGGTAGCGGTTACGTTTTCGCCCACGTTAACCTCGACGGGAATCAGATCGCTCTCGTAGCCCTCGTCGGTGTTGACCACTGCAATTTTAAGGTTGCCGGTATTGCCGTAGGGATCCCAGCTTCCGGCGATGTTAAACCACGCGTACAGGCACGGCACGATGATCAGGCCCATCACAACAACCAAGCCGATCACGGAGCGAGACACGTTTTGGACATCGCGCTTAAACAGGTGCAGGATGTTTTTCATTTATGCCTCACCTCCTTTAGAGTGCTTGCCAAGCGGGGTGGTGTCCCCGTCGTTTCCGCTTACGTTGTCAACGTCGTCGACATCTTGAGCCTTACGATGCGCACCGATATGCGGCAGACGGCTCGTGGGCTGTTCGCTGTCCTTGGTGCCCCGCTCGCTGGCGTTGAGACCAAACATGCGACGGGCAGCAGGGATGGCAGCCGTGTGCTCGCGCATCTCGCGGCGAAGGTCCTCGTCCGAAAGCGCCGAGATACGCATCTGGGTATTGAGGCTCGCACGGATGTACTCGATGTTGATGAGCCAGCCACAGATGGCGATAACCGAAATGATCCAGATAACGAGCAGGATGATCTTGCCGTTATTGTCGATATCGAGCACCGTCGAAAGCACAAAGAGCAGAACCTGCACGCCTACCACGGCGGCAAAACCGCCCTTGATGTAGTACGGGTAGCGATGCTCAAACGCCACGGCATGATCGAGCAGCTCGCGACGGTACGAATCCGAATCGAGCATGACGCGCATGGCCGTGCGCAGCGAATAGCGCTGGCGCGGCAGGTCGTTGGACTCGCAGATCATGAGGCCCGTCGTGGAAAGCTGCTTATCAAAGAGCAGGTTGAGGTTGAGCAGCAACGGGCGCAGCTGCAGACCGATAAAGAGCGCCACGATCAAGAACACGCCCAGGATGCACAGGTTGAACAGGTAGTTGAACGAGTACATGCCGCCGACCGTCTCGCGCAGCAGATTGATGCCGTAGGTAAAGGGCAGCAGCGGATGCAGCCACTGGAAGAAGCCGGGCATCATCTCGATGGGATACATGCCCGACGAACCCGGAATCTGCACGATAACGAGAATGACACCGATAGCCTTGCCGATATGCTTAAACGTGGTGGACAGCGCATAGATGATGTTGACGTAGGTGAACGAGATAGCGATGCCGCCCAGCACGAACAGCAGCGGGTTGACGCACTGCACGCCAATCACCAAATCGCCCACCGTAACGATGATGGCCTGGAACGCACCCAGGATCACCATCAGCAGCCAGCGGCCAAAGTAGCCCTGACGCGCCGTAAAGCTACCGATGCCCTCGCGGTCGACCTCGAGCTTGTAGATAGCGATGAGCACATAGCCGCCTACCCACAGCGCCAGATTGGTGTAGAAGGGAGCGATGCCCGAGCCAAAGCTCTTGACCGGATAGATTGACTTGGACGTCAGCTCAACCGGTGATGCCATGAAATCTGCCACGTCATCGACGTCGACGTCCATGAGGTCGGCTAACTCGCCCATAGACTCAGAGGTCTGCAGCGCCGCAATGTCATTGGCGGCGGTCGCGAGCTTGTCCTGAACCTTGGCAAGGGAGGCATCGGTTTGGGACAGCGTGGTCTTTGCCTGCTTGAGCGTGGCGTCGAGCTGCGCCAGCGTGCCGCGCGCATTTGCAAGTGTAGGTGTCATACCCGAGACGATACCGGTCAGGTCGCCCGAAACGGCAGCAAAAGAGTCGAGCGCGCTCGAGGCCTTCGGCAGCGCGTTTTGGCCCAAGTCCGTCTGGGCTTGGCCAAGGTTGGTCGCACCGGTATGAATTGCGTTATTGATAGCGTCACTGGCACCCGAAACAGCCGCTGCGTCATTCGCCATGGCGCTCGACTGCGCGGACAGACCGTCCTTGATGCTCTGAAGCTTTTCATTCTGCTCTCGAAGCAAATCGATGGTCGATACAATGCGCGCGTCAATTTCCTCGGAACCTGTCGACGTGTCATTGGCGAGAATCTCCAAGTGCCCGATAACGGCCTTATTGTGGTCGATCGTCGCTTGAAGAGACTCGAGCGAGTTGTCGATACGGGTGGTCGTAGATGTGACCGCGCCCGTCAGCTTGCCGATGGCAGCGTTCGCAGAGGCCGACGTCTTGGTGAGCGCAAGGCTGCCTTCCGAGAGCGCCTTGGAGAGCGAGGTGATGGAGTTGCCCGCCGTGGTGCGAGCTTCGCTCAGCAGGTCGTTGCCCTGGGAGATCGCCTGCGTCAGCGACGGTGCCTGGCCTTGCAAGCCGGCAAGTGCCGCATCAGCCGAGGCGATAGCGCCACTCGTCTTATCGATGGCGGCATTCATATCGCCAATCGAATCGCGCACCTCGCCCAAGGTGTCGGACGCCTCGGACACCGAACTTGCCAGCGAGTCCTGAGTCTGGGTTGCCTTGTCCTTTAAATCGACACCGGCATCCTTGGCGATACCGGCAACAGTCTTGCCTACCGTAGAGACAAATTCCGAGTTGATCTGCTCCTCGATGGTGTTTGCACCGGTATCGGTAACCTTGGGCGCAATGGCGCTCTTCTTCTCATTGACGTAGTACGTGAGCTTGGGCTGATGGTAGTTGCCGTCGAGCATCGAAACCAGGTTATCCGAGAAGTTCTTGGGAATCACGATAGCGGCATAGTACTCGCCGCTCTCGACGCCCTCCTTGGCATCGGCCGTCGAGTCGACGAACGTCCAGCCCAACTGATGATTCTCCTTGAGCTGGTCGACGACCTGATCGCCCGCGTTGAGCTCGCCCACCAGGTCGTTTTGGGTGCCCCGATCGTTGTTGGCGATGGCAATCTTGATGCCCTGGGTGTTTCCGTACGGATCCCAGTTGGCCACGATGTTGTACCAGGCATACAGCGAGGGAATAACGCACACGCCTAGGGTAACCACCAGGGCGACGGGGTTCACAAGCAGTCGCTTAATGTCGCGCTTAAATATCGCAAAGGACACCTTTGCATTGGATAGTTTGCTGCCGAGACTCACGCTTGGACCATCCATCCTGTCGTTAAATCGAATCGTACTATCGACAACCATTGTAGTAGGCGCTTTAACGTCTCAAAGCACAATGGTGTTGAGTTTTGCGGGTAGCAATATACTACGAAGATGAGTTAACGTACAGATGTACAGTATCCTAAATTTCAGCAGGTCACAAAACCACAACCCGCACAAATTAGCAATTCAAATAGTCATCGGGGACGTTCTTAAACGACTAGTCAAACAAAAACGTCCCCAATGACTACTTAGGACCACGGCAACGTCGATGTTTTGGCAATGCCAGCGAGCGGGCGCCAGAGCGAACAAATTGACATGAAAAGAGGACGGCATAGACCTTCTGGTCATGCCGTCCTCTTTGAATGACAAGTTGTCGCTCTGGTGGGCGCGCAGCGTCAACTAGTTACGCGGTTC
>DBFDDV010000064.1:0-7146 GCA_048302525.1 Collinsella sp.
CTGATGAAGTTTATCGCGAGTTCCGCACGAACAGGAGGCCACTTAATGTGGCCTCCGTCGTGAGCAGGACTGTAGAGCAGGAAACTTCATCAGTGCCCGCCCCACGGGAAACCGGCGGGATGGACCAGTTCAGATGGGGCTTTGATGCATGGGTGGTCTGTTGGTGGGCAAATGGGTATCATACTGAGGTTACTGCGTCGACTCTATGATGCATGTTTGTACGTTCCCGGCGGTCGGTTTGCCAGAAGCGCCCCGCCGGTTGTTCCAGACCCGTTTCGAAGAAAGGAAACCACACTAACCTATGGCAGCTAAAAAATCATCTCCCTTGAAGATCATTCCGCTCGGTGGCCTTGACGGCATCGGCAAGAACATGACGGTCTTCGAGTGCGGCGACGACATGGTGCTCGTCGACGCCGGTCTCATGTTCCCGGATGACTCCCAGCCCGGTATCGACCTGGTGCTTCCTGACTACACCTATGTCCTGGAGAACGAGGAGAAGCTCCGCGGTATCGTCGTCACCCACGGCCACGAGGACCACACCGGTTCGCTTCCGTATCTGCTGCAGGACCTCAACAACAAGGTGCCCATCTTCTCGAGCAAGCTGACGCTTGGCTTTATCGAGGGCAAGCTCTCTGAGTTCCGCATCCGCGCGCCCAAGTTCCGCGAGGTCAAGGGCGGAAGCCATGTCAATCTCGGTGGCATCTCGCTCGACTTCTTCTCGATGACGCACTCCATCCCCGGCGCTCTGGGCGTGTTCATTCGCACTAACCAGGGCACCGTTATGCACACCGGCGACTTTAAGCTCGACCAGACGCCCATCGACGGCGTTACGCCCGACTATGCCGCTATCAGCCGCTTTGCCAAGCAGGGTATCGACCTGCTGCTTTCCGACTCCACCAATGCCACGGTTCCCGGCTTTACCAAGTCCGAGGCCGAGGTTGGTCCCAATCTGCTGCACGCCATCAAGAACGCCCCGGGTCGCGTGTTCGTCGCGTCGTTCTCGAGCCACATTCATCGCCTGCAGCAGATCTGCGATGCCGCCCGTAAGTGCGGCCGTAAGGTCGTTGTGACCGGTCGCTCCATGCTCACCAACACCCGCGTCGCGCGCGAGCTGGGCTACCTCAACATCGACGATGCCGATATCATCGATGCCTTCGATATCGATAACCTGCCCGACGACAAGATCGTCGTCATGTGCACCGGTTCGCAGGGCGAGCCGCTGTCGGCCCTGTCCCGCATGGCCAATGGCGAGCACAAGACGCTCTCCATCCACGAGGGCGATACCGTCATCCTCTCAGCAACTCCCGTTCCCGGCAACGAGAAGGCCGTCCAGCAGGTCGTCAACAGCCTGGCCAAGCTCGGCTGCGACGTGTGGGATAAGAACCGCGCTCTCGTCCACGTCTCCGGTCACGGTAGCCAGGAGGAGCTCAAGCTCCTGATGGCCATGGCCAAGCCCACGTACTTTATGCCGGTTCACGGCGAGGCCGTGCATCTGCGCGCCCATGCCCAGCTGGCCCGCAAGATGGGCATCAAGGACGATCATATCTTTATCCTCGATAACGGCGACACGCTCGAGATGCGCGGCGGTATCGTCAAACGCGGTACGCCCGTCGAGTCCGGCGTCGTCTACGTCGACGGCCTGCGTATCGGCGATACCGACCCCATCGTCCTGCGCGATCGCCAGAAGCTCGCCAACGACGGTATGGTCACGGCCGTCGCCATCGTCTCGCTCAAGCACAAGAAGATCGAGGCCATCGAGTTCTCGGGCCGCGGCGTCTCGTTTGCCATCGACGACCAGTTCTCCGAGGATGCCTCCGCGTCCATTATGAAGACGATCGAGAAGGGCAAGTTCAGCTTTACGAGCAGCGGTTCCGATGCCATTCGCAAGGCCGTGCGCGACTCGCTCTCCAACTTTATCTGGAGCCGTACGCGCACTCGTCCGATGATCATCCCGGTCGTCATGGAGGTTTAGTTTGGCGCGCGGATCTGCACAAAACGCCAAAGGCAATAAGGCCAACAACCAACCGGCATCTGCTAAGGGTGCCGGTTCCCATCTGCGTGCCAATAAGGGTCACGAGTCCGAGTTCGATGATTTCGAGCCCTTGGTCGAGCCCTCGGCCAACCGCGATATCGCCGGCGTGGTCATTGCCGTCTTGGCGATTGCGTCCTTTATTGCCGTGATTTCGCCGGCGACTGCGCCCGTTACGGCTGCGGTTGCCGGTTTCTACCACTTGGGCTTTGGTCTGGGCGCCTACGTGCTGCCGATCGTCATTTTGCTGTTTGCCGCCACGCTCTTTTTAGGCGAGGACTCGCCGCTCAACGCGCGCTCTGTTGCGGGCGGCGCCGTGGTCTTTATCGCCGTCGTCTCCATTCTTTCGTTGATGGTGCCAGGTACGAGCGACTCGTGCGACCTTATGTTCACGCCGCAAAATCTGTCCGCCTCGGGTGGCTACATTGGTGCGTTTATTGCGAGTGCGCTGCAGAATGCCCTGGGTAAGCCTATCGCGATGGTGGTCCTGTTGGGCCTTGTCGTCGTGGGCCTGGTCATCATCGGCTTTTCGGTGGGCGGCGTTTTGCGCTCTGCCCGCGACCGTGCGGCAGATTTTGCCGAGCGCCGTCGTGCCGACGTCAACGCGAGTCCGTGGGGTGACGATGAGGCCCTGTCGGTGCCCGGCGTTGCCCGTCCTCACCTGAGCATTCTTCGTCAAAAGGGCTCCGATGCTGCCGTGACCACGGTCATGGGCAACGATGTGGACCCGGTTTTGGACGATGACGACGAGGACGAGGATCCGTTTGTCGACGTGTCCGATGCCGTGGAAGCTGAGCGCGCTAAGACGACGCTGTTGCCGCGCCGCCATGCCAAGAAGGGCAAGGCTGCGCCCAAACTCAATACGAGTGAGCCCGACCCGTCTTGGTCCGAGAGCGAGATTGAGCTCACCGAGGGCGATGACGAGGACGACGAGGCTCCGATTGAGACCGCAAAGACAACTTTGCTGCCGCGTCGCCATGCAAAGCGCGACCAGGTAACCGGTCAGCTTTCGATGGAAGACGACCCCGATAAGATCGACGAGTCCGAGCCGCCGTTTGCCGTGAATCCTGTCTCGGCAGCACCTCAGATCCCCGACTTCTTGAAGCATCCCAAGGTTGCCGATGCGCCTGCCTTGAGTGCTGTCGAATCGGCTGCGGCTAGCGATGGGGGAGCGGACGGCGGCGCCGCAGATAACGAGGGCGAAGAAGAGGACGGCCTCAAACTTCCGCCACTTGAGATTCTGCATGCCAACCCGCAGTCGGCTTCCTCCGCGTCTTCTGACAAGGAGCTGGAACAGACTGCCGAGTCGCTTCAGTCCACCTTGCTGGAGTTTGGTCGTAGCGCCCGCGTGGTCGGCTGGATCGCCGGCCCCACGGTGACGACCTTTAAGCTGCAACCTGGCGAGGGCGAGCGCGTGAGCAAGATTTCGAGCCTCGAGGACGATATCGCGCTATCGCTTGCTGCCCAGTCCGTGCGTATCTTTGCCCCGATCCCCGGCACCTCGCTTGTGGGTATCGAGATCCCCAATCGCAAGCGCCAGAACGTCAACCTGGGCGACGTGCTTCCCTATGTGAAGGGCGGTCCGCTCGAGCTCGCCATCGGTCGAGATGCCGAGGGTACGCCGGTCGTCGCCGACCTTGCCAAGATGCCCCACCTGCTGATCGCCGGTACCACGGGTTCCGGTAAGTCGGTCATGATCAACTCCATCATCACGACCTTGCTCATGCGCGCCCTTCCCGAGGACGTTCGCCTGATCATGGTCGACCCCAAGCGCGTCGAGCTTGCGGGCTATAACGGCCTGCCGCATCTTTATGTACCGGTCGTTACCGAACCCAAGCAGGCCGCGAGCGCTCTGCAATGGGCCGTGTCCGAGATGGAGCGTCGCCTGAAGGTCTTCGAGCGCCTTAACGTGCGTAAGATCTCGACCTACAACGAAAAGCAGGCCGCCGGCGAGTTTGAGCATTACGACAACCCGCCGCAAAAGATGCCCTACCTGGTCATCATTATTGACGAGCTCTCGGACCTGATGATGGTTGCCGGCAAGGACGTCGAGGCGTCGATTGTGCGTATCGCCCAGCTGGGCCGTGCCGCCGGTATTCATCTTATCGTGGCCACGCAGCGCCCCAGCTCCAACGTGGTGACGGGCCTTATCAAGGCCAACATCACCAACCGCATCGCCTTTAACGTCGCCACGGGTATCGACTCGCGCGTCATCATCGACCAGATGGGTGCCGAAAAGCTTACCGGTTTGGGCGACATGCTGTTCTCCAAGGTCGACTGGGGCAAGCCTCGCCGTATTCAGGGATGCTTTGTTTCGGATGATGAGATCAACGAGATTGTCGAGTTCGTCAAGTCGCAGAGCGAGCCCGACTACCACGAGGAGATTCTGTCTGCCGTGGCGCCCGCTTCCATGTCCATGGCGGGTGGCGGCGGTATTGTCCGCACCGGAGTAGCCGAGCCGCAAGACGATGATCCGCTCATTTGGGAAGCCGCCCATATTGTGGTGGAATCGCAGCTTGGCTCCACATCTGGCCTGCAACGTCGTCTGAAGGTTGGCTATGCGCGTGCCGGGCGTATTATGGACATGCTGGAAGAAAAGGGTGTCGTCGGCCCGCCCGACGGTTCCAAGCCGCGCGAGGTCCTGTTGGACGAGGAGGGGCTTGCCGCGCTGGAATCTGTCGACGCCGAGATGGCACGTGAAGATCGTGAGTTTGGAGGATTCTGATGGCTGCACGCTTTGGTGACATGCTGCTCGAGCAGCGTCGCCGAATGGGCCTTTCCATTCAGCAGGTCGCCAACACCATCAAAATCAGGCCGCAGATCATCGAGTTTTTCGAGACCGGTAACTTTGCCTCGATGCCGCCGCGCGGCTATGCGCAGGGCATGATTTCGAGCTATGCTCGCTTTTTGGGCCTCAATCCGCGCGAGGTCGTCAATGCCTACTTTGACGACCTGATGGCATACGAACGCGAGACGTCGCAGCAGGGCGGTCGTTTTCAGGACGCCGCCGGCTACGTCAATTCGCGTTCCTCGGTCGATAACGGGCGCTTCCTGATGGTTCAGGGCGGTCGTTCGACCCGCTATGGACAGCGTCCTCAGCAGGCCGGTTATATTACCGAGACGGGTTCGGGCGAGGAGATTCGCTCACAGCGTGACCGGTTCCGCAGTACGCCGATGCCCGAGGACCGTGCACTTCCCGCTGCCCGCGGCGTGGCGCGTGACCCTCGTGCCGGCTACGGCGACGGCGGCTATTCCGATCGCGGTTACCGTGGTGCCTCTATGGGACGCTCTCGCGGTGGCTATGCGGATGCCGATACCACGCAGGTGACGCCGCGTCTTCGCTCTCAATCACAGCCGTATGGCCAGCGCTCTTCGGCTTCGCGTTCGGGCCAGCGTGGCTATCAAGGCCGCGGTGAGCTTGCGCCCCGCTCGGGTCAGCGCAGCCTTCAGGGCCAGGGCGGCTATCGCGGCCGTTCCGATAGCAATCGTGGTCGTATGCCTCAGGGAGGCGGCCGCAGCAGTTCCGGTCGTGGACGTGGCGGATCCCGTACTCCTCAAAACAACGGGCTCGATCCGCGTATCGTCTACGCCGGCATCGGTGCCGTGGCGCTGCTGCTGATCGTGCTCATCGTGGTGCTTCTGCGCGGCTGCGCATCTTCGGCGCCCGAGAACACGCCCGAGACGCCCACTGCTACCAAGACGACGACCAAGAAGTCTTCTAAGAAGTCCGAAACGGTCGACGAGGACGAAGACGCCGATGAGGCGACGGATGCGTCGACTGATTCGGACGCTACCAAGACGACGGCCAAGAAGGAAGAGAATGAGGTCACGAAGGTCAAGGTCTCCGTTGCCAAGGGAAAGACCGCGTGGATTGAGGTCAAGGTCGACGGCAAGTCGGTCTATGGCGCCCAGGCGACTGGCCCCTTTGAGCAGGAGTACACGCCCGAGTCCTCGATCGAGATCACCACATCCAAGCCTTCCGATGTCACCGTTACCAAGAACGGTGAAAAGGTCCGTTACGATACCAAGACCTCGGGCGTGGCACGTGTGACAATCACCGTTCCCAAGAAGGAGACGACTGATTCCGAGAATGGTGAAAGTTCTGATGGTACCGACACCACCGATGGTACCGATACCACCGACGGTACCGATGCCCAGTCCACGGATGGCGCCGATACCGCAACTGACGGTCAGACACCCACCGATTCTACCGACAATTCGTACGATAGCTACTAGGCCGCTCGTACGCGAAAGGAAACATCATGGCTAAAGATTCCAGCTTCGACATCGTGTCCGAGGTCAACATGCAAGAGGTCGATAACGCCTTTCAGCAGACCACGCGCGAGATTTCCCAGCGCTATGACCTTAAGGATTCCGGCGCCACGATCGAGCTTTCTAAGGGCGACAAGCTCTTTACGATCAACGCCCCGGCCGACTTTGTCTCCAAGCAGATTGTCGACGTGCTGAGCTCCAAGCTCATCAAGCGCGGCATCGACCTCAAGGCCGTCTCGTGGGATGCTCCGCAGGCGGCATCGGGCGGCACCGTGCGCGTGCTCGGCCATATCGTCGAGGGTATCGACCAAGCGACCGCCAAGAAGATCAACAAGGACATCAAGGACCAAAAGCTCAAGGTCAAGGTGACCATCGAGGCCGACAAACTGCGTGTTTCCTCTGCTTCGAAGGACGCGTTGCAGTCCGTGATCCAGTTCCTGCGCGACCAGGACTACGGCCAGCCGCTGCAGTTCACCAACTACCGCTAATATCAATCGAAAGGACCGCTCTCCAACATGGATACACCGTTGGGCTCCGTGCTCTACATCACCCTCGGGTGCGCTAAGAACGAGGTTGACACTGACCGCATGCGTTCTCTTTTGACCGCCGCGGGCTACGAGGAGGCATTCGACCCGCAGGATGCCGATATTGCCATCGTCAATACTTGCTCGTTCCTCGCCTCCGCAACGTCCGAGAGCATCGAGACCACGCTCGAGCTCGCCAACGAGGTTCAGGACGGCGTTCGTTCTTGCCCCATCGTCATGTGCGGCTGCGTGCCGTCGCGCTATGGCGATGACCTACCTGACGAGCTGCCCGAGGTCGCTGCCTTTGTGAAGGCCGACGAG